>CAZTUO010000030.1:0-17443 GCA_964616355.1 uncultured Nitrospira sp. | reverse complement strand
GCTCCGGCGCGGGGACCGCTGGCCTGTCGCCGCAGGGACCGCGCCCACTTCGCATCCCGGGACTGACCGCCATGGTGTCGGACCTGTTTTCACTCGCCTTCTACACCTTCGACGCCCTTGCCTGCCCGTCGTTCGCCACCGGCCTGGCAATCCTGCTGCTGGGGTCGCTCGTGGTGGTCCGCGAGCGCGCATCCCAAGTCAGTGTCTCGTTCTTCCTGGTGACCGTCACGATCAGCGTATGGCTCATCTCCTTCTCCTGGATGTACCAAGCGACGACGGACCGGGTCGCTTTGCTCTGGGCTAAGGTGACCTACCTAGGCGTGCCGTTCATCCCGGCAGCCTTCTATCATTTCAACGTGCTCAGTCTCCAGCGCCACGGAGGGCCTCGCCCCATGGTCTGGGCCGCGTGGGGCCTAGCGGCCTTGTTTGCCGGGGCCGCCGCCGAAACGGACCAGTTCCTCGCCGGGCTGTACCGGTACTGGTGGGGCTACTATCCGAAATACGGGTGGGTGAGCCTGCCGTTCCTAGCCTACTTCTTCACCATGATGGTCGCCACGTTCCGCAATTTCTGGATCGAATACCGGGCCGCGCGGCCCGGTATCCGCCGGCAGCGGATCAAGCTGTTCATGATCGCCTTCGCCCTGGCCCTCTCGGGGTCAGTGGATTTCCTCGCCAAGTTCGGCGTGCCGCTCTATCCCTTCGGCTTCGCCCCGGTCTTCGGCTACATCGTCGTGATGGCGGTCGCCATCTGGCGTTACCGACTGGTGGATATCACCCCGGCCTTCGCCGCCGAGCAGATCCTCTCGACGATGGCTGATGCGCTGCTCGTGTTCGATCACGAAGGGGTCATCCGGGTGGCGAACCAGCACGCCCGCCGCCTGTTCGGGGACCAGCCCCTGATCGGCCAGACGGTGTCGAGGATCGGCGGCGGGCTGGTTCCGCTCGACAAGCTCGACGCGGTCATCCGAACGGGCGAGCTGGAGGTCTTCGAGACGACCTGCCGGCCGAAGAACGGAGACGGGCTCGTGCTCGAAGTGTCGGCGTCGGCGATCCGCGATCGGACCGGCCACCCCCTCGCGGTCATCTGCCTGCTCCGGGACATCACGGACCGGAAGCGGGCGGAGGAGGCCATCAGGCGCGCGCACGACGAGCTCGAGCGGCGCGTGCAGGAGCGCACGGCCGAGCTGTCCGAGGCGATCACCCTGCTCCAGTGGGAGATCGCCGAGCGCAAACGGGCCGAATCGCAACTCCAGGAAAGCCAGGCCGAGTTGGCGGAGGCCCAGCGGCTCGCGCATCTCGGGAGCTGGAGCTGGGACATGACGACGAACGCCGTCAAGGGGTCCGACGAGCTGTACCGGATCTTCGGGCTCCCCCCAGTCGAGTTCCCGGCGACGTACGAGGCCTTCCTCGCCTGCGTCCATCCTGAGGTCGAGACGCCGTCCGCACCGTCCTCCAGAAAGCGGCGGCGGACCGGGAGCCCTTCAGCTTCCACTGCCGGATCGCGCGTGCTGACGGAGCGGTCCGCACACTTCACTGTCTGGGCCGGGTGGTGGCGGACCAGGAGGGCCAGCCGGTCCGTCTGGTCGGCTCCGCGCAAGACGTCACCGAGCTCAAGCGGGCGGAAGAAGCGCTGCGCGAGAGCGAGGAGCGGTACCGGATCGTTGCGGAGACGGCCGCCGAGGGGATCATCACGATCGACCAGTGCAGCACGATCGTGTTCGTGAACCGCGCCACCGAGCAGATCTTTGGCTACACGGCCGCGGAGCTGCTGGGACAGCCCCTGACGAGGCTGATGCCCGAAGCCATGCGGGACGTTCACCGGGCTGCGATTCGCGAGTACGTCGCCACCGGGCAGAAGCACCGCTCGTGGGAGGCGGTGCGCCTGCCAGGCCGGCACAAGAGCGGAAGGGAGATCCCGTTGGAGTTCTCCTTCTGGGAATTCTCCCAGCACGGCCAGCGGTACTTCAGCAGCATCGTCCGGGATATCACCGAGCAGGTCCAGGCCGCTGAGGTCCGCAGCCGGCTCTTCGAGCAGATCATCTCCGCCCAGGAGGAGGAACGCCGCCGCATCGCCCGGGAGCTGCACGACGAGACGGGCCAGTCGCTCATGTCGCTGCTGGTCGGGCTCCACGCCATCGAGGCGGCCCGAACCGCTCCGGAGGCCCAAGCCCTCGCCCGCAAGTACTGCGAGATCGCGGCCTCAGCCCTGGAAGAGGTGCGCCGGCTGGCCATGGGGCTCCGGCCCAGCGTGCTGGATGACCTGGGGCTCGCCGCTGCTGTCGAGCGCTATGCGGAGCAGTATGCCAAGTCCTACCAGCTCACTGTGGATGTGCATTGCCAGGGCCTGGATGGGCAGCGCCTGCCGGCTCCGGTGGAGACCGCTGTGTATCGGATCATCCAGGAGGCGCTGACGAACATCGCCAAGCACGCCCAGGCCACGGTCGTCGGCATCGTCCTCGAGCGGCATCCGACTGTCCTGCAGGCCATCGTGGAGGACGACGGGTGCGGGTTCAACGTGGAGGAGACCCTGCGGCTGTCCGGCGCCACCACCCATTTCGGCCTGCACGGCATGCGGGAGCGGGCCAGCCTCGTCAACGGCACGATCGAGATCGAGTCCACCCCTGGACGCGGCACGGCCATCTATGTCCAAGTGCCGCTTCCAGAGCCTCACCAGGACACCGCGGCCAGCGCAACCGCCCCACGCGCGTCGGGGTCGCGCATTTGACAGGCCTCTCGCCCCCCTCCTATAATCGGACCTTCGTTCCGGAGCAGAAAGGGAGCGCCCATGTCGTTCACGTTCAGGCAACCGTCGAATCTCAAGCGGAAGCGCGAGCACGGGTTTCGGAAGCGGATGAGCACGAAAGGCGGGCGCAAGGTCCTCGCCAGGCGGCGGGCGAAGGGCCGCGCTCGGCTGACGGTGTGACCCCGGCCGGTCCATCCATGGCGAAGCCAGGCTGGGAACGCGCGTTGTTCCTGAAGAAGGGCACCGACATCGAGCGGGTGAAGCGGCAGGGGCGACGCGTCCAGACCCCGTTGTTCAACATCCAGGCCCGCCAGACCTGCGGCGCGCCGACGCGGATCGGGATCGTCGCCGGCAAGCGGTTGGGCAGCGCGGTGGCCAGGAACCGGGCCAAGCGGCGCTTCCGGGAGCTGGCCCGACAGGTGCGGCGCCAACTGGTCGCCGGTTACGAGGTGCTGGTCTTCCCCCGTCGTGAGGCGGTGACGGCCCGGCCGGCGGTGCTGCGCGACCTCTGGCTCTCCGTGCTCCGGCGGGAAGGTCTGCTGCTGCCGGAATCGAACTTCCTATGCGGCGGTTCTGCCTCGGCTTAATCAGGCTGTACCAGTACTGGGTCTCGCCGGCACTCCCCCGTGCCTGTCGCTTCGAGCCCACCTGTTCCCACTACGCCTATGAGGCGGTCCGGCGGCATGGCGTGATTCGCGGGGCGGGCTGGGCCGCCCGCCGGCTGCTGAAATGCCATCCCTTCCATCCCGGCGGGACCGACCCCGTTCGGTGAGTCGGCTCCCCTTCCGCGGCGAGGGCCGTCGGCGTCCGGGCATCGTGGCGCGCCGGGCCGGGCCCCCTTGGCATGGCCGCACCACCGGAGCGAGGCGTTAGACCGAGAAGGAACCTCGGATTCATGGAAAAGCGCGTCATCCTGTTCCTCGTCCTCTCGCTGGCCATTATCCTCGGCTACGATTACCTGCTCCGGCAGTTCGGGCTCGCGCCGACTCCAGGCGCCGGCAACCCGCCCGACGGCAGGCCGGCCGAAGAGCGGCCCACAGGGGCACGCCCGGAGGCCGCCCCGACCCAGCCGCCCTTGGGGCCGGCGAAGCCTGGCCCCGCGCCGGCTAGCCCGTCAACGCCTGTGCCCGGCGCGGTGACGCTCAGCTCCGGGGCGCAGGAACAGACCGTCGTCGTCGAGACGGACCTCTACCGCGCCGTCCTCACGAACCGCGGCGGCGTGATCACGAGCTGGGAGCTCAAGCGCTACCGGCTGACCGCCGCGGAGGACTCGCCACCAGTCCAGCTCGTCCCCCGCCAGGGGAAGTTCAAGGGGCCTCTGTCCGTCCTTGCGGCCGAGCCCGCCATCACCCAGGAGCTGGCAGAGGGTCTGTACGAGGTGGAGCGAGACTTCGCCACGCTGGACACGTCGCACCCGGTCGGACACCTGACCTTCCGGTACCGCACGGCCGCCCGGGGACTCGCGCTCGAGAAACAGCTCACCTTCCACTACAACAGCTACCTCGTGGACGTCGCCGTGCGCGCCCCAGACCTGCAGGGAGGGGTCACGCTTGGGCTCGGCACCAATTTCGGCATCGTCGAGTGGGGCGAGGGGTTCATCGGCCTGATCGGCCCGGCCTCTCTGGTGGATGGGCTCATCGAGAAGGACACCCCCGAGACCGAGGCGGAACGCAAGGGAGCGGTGGGGTGGGTCGCGATGCAGGACAAGTACTTCATCAGCGTGCTCATCCCAACAAACGGAGCCGCCGCCCTGGCGCGCAAGGAGGGCGACAAGCTCGTCTCTGCCAGTGTCCGCTTCGCCCCGGATGCCGCCGCGGCGATCACCGCGAGGCTGTACGCCGGGCCCAAGGAGTACGACACGCTCAAGGCGCTGGGGCTCGGGCTCGAAGAGACCATTGATTTCGGGTGGTTCATCTACGGGAGCTGGAGCCTCGTCAAGGCCGTCGCCTGGCCGCTGTTCGCGGTGCTGCGCTTCGTCTACAGCTTCACCCACAACTACGGAGTCGCCATCATCCTCCTGACCGTCGCGATCAAGCTCCTGTTCGTCCCGCTGCAGTACAAGAGCTACAAGTCCATGAAGGACATGCAGGTCCTCCAACCCAAGGTGCTGGCCCTGCAAGCCAAATACAAGGACGACCGCGAGCGGCTCAACCGCGAGCTGATCAAGCTCTATCGGGACCACAAGGTCAACCCGGTCGGCGGCTGCCTGCCGATGCTGCTCCAGATGCCAGTCTTCGTCGCGCTGTTCAACATCCTGTACATGACGATTGATCTGCGCCAGGCGCCGTTCGTCCTCTGGATCACCGACCTCTCCGTCCAGGACCCCTACTACGTGCTCCCGGTCCTCATGGGGATCTCGATGGTCGTCCAACAGAAGATCATGCCAACGACGATGGACCCGACCCAGGCCAAGATCATGCTCGTGTTTCCAGCCTTCCTGACCCTGCTGTTCCTGACCTTCCCCGCCGGCCTGGTCCTGTACTGGCTGACGAACAACGTGCTCACCATCGCACAACAGTTCGTGACGGACCGGTACATCTTCAAGAAACCCGCCCCGGCCCCCGAGCCGCCGGAGGAGGCCGGCTCGCCCGATGGTCAGAAGGCCGCCGGCAAGGGTAAGAAGGACAAGGACGTCCGGAAAGCCGAAACGGACAGCCGGATCGAAGCGTGAGGCGCACCGGCCATGGGCGGACCGATGGAGGATACGATCTGCGCCGTCGCGACCCCGGTCGGAGAGGGCGGGATCGGCATCGTCCGGGTGAGTGGGCCGAAGGCCGTCGAAGTGGCGGCCGGCCTCGTCCGGCTTCGGTGTGGCCAGCCGCTCGGCTCGGTCAGGAGCCACCGGCTCTACGCCGCCGACCTGCTGGATGTCTCCGGCCCAGCGGGGCCTGCAGCCGCGGCGGCGCGCGCCGGCGGGGCTCACCGACTGGACGAAGCGCTCGTCGTCGTGATGCGTGCCCCGCATTCCTACACCGCCGAGGACGTGGTGGAGCTGCACTGCCATGGGGGCGCCTTCGTGCTCCAGCGGGTCTGCGAGTGTCTGGGACGGCTCGGGGCGCGCCCCGCCGAGCCGGGTGAATTCACCAAACGAGCCTTCCTCAACGGCCGGCTGGACCTGACTCAGGCCGAAGCGGTCCTCGATACTATCCAGGCCAAGACGGCCGCCAGCCTGCGCCTGGCGCAGGAACAGCTCCGCGGCGCCCTCTCCCGCGCGGTGCAGGGGTTCCGCGAAACTCTCGTCCAATTGCTCGCCCACGTGGAGGCGGCGATTGACTTCGCGGAGGAAGGTCTCACCTTCATCCAGCCCGAGGCGCTGGCCGCGGGGCTGCGCGAGACCCGGACCGCCGTCGCCCGCCTCGCCCAGACGGGCGACGAAGGCCGCATCCTGCGCGAAGGGGTCGCGGCCGCGATCGTGGGGCGGCCCAACGTCGGCAAGTCCAGCCTCATGAACGCCTTGCTGCAGACCGACCGCGCGATCGTGACGCCGATCGCTGGCACGACGCGTGACGTGCTGGAAGAGACACTCAATATCCGGGGCCTGCCCGTCCGCCTGCTGGACACCGCCGGGGTGTGCGACGCCGCCGACCCGGTCGAGCAGGAGGGGGTGCGCCGCAGCCGCGCGGCGATGGAACAGGCCGACCTCCTGCTGGTGGTGATGGACGGCTCGGCGCCGCTGAGCGACGAGGACCGGGCCCTGCTCGAGGCGCTTCCGGACAAGAAGCGGCTCGTCGTGATCAACAAGGCGGATCTGCCGCCACGGCTCACCCCAGCCGATTTGGCCGTCTACGAGCGGGCAGAGCCGCCGAGCGCCGTGGTGCACCTGTCCGCCAAGACCGGTGCCGGGCTGGACGATCTCCGGGATCGCCTCCGGACTCTCATGCTCCGCGCGGACTTCGAGCCAGGCGAGGCCGCCGTCGTCACCCGGCTGCGGCACCGGACCGCCCTGGAGAAGGCGCGGGACGCACTCGAGCGGGCGGAGGCGAGCGTCGCGGAACGGCTGGCCGGCGAGTTCGTGGCCGTGGACCTGCGGGCGGCGATCGAGGCCCTGGGCGAGATCACCGGCGCCACGACCACGGAGGATGTGCTGGACCGCATCTTTCAGGAGTTCTGTATCGGAAAGTGATAAGAACGCCCTCAGCCGACAGCCATCAGCCGTCAGCCTGACTGCAGGGCGCTGGGGCTGCGTCGCCGAGAGCTGATGGCTCCCTTCATGGCTTCCGAGTACGACATCATCGTGGTCGGAGGCGGGCACGCCGGCTGCGAGGCGGCGCTCGCCGCCGCGCGCATGGGCGCACGCGTCCTGCTGCTGACGATGGACGAGGACAAGATCGCCCAGATGTCGTGCAACCCGGCGGTCGGCGGCATCGCCAAGGGCCACCTGGTCAAGGAGATTGACGCGCTCGGCGGCGAGATGGGCCGGAACACCGACCGGGCCGGCATCCAGTTCCGGCTGCTCAACACCAGCAAGGGACCAGCCGTGCGGGCGCTCCGGGTCCAGTGCGACAAACGGCTCTACCGGGAGGCGATGCAGCAGACGCTCCGCGCCCAGCCCGGCCTGGCGATCGCCCGGGGCACCGCAGACCGGCTCCTGACGCGCGGCGGCGCCGTGGCCGGGCTCGTGACCGAGCAGGGCGAGCGCCTCGGCGCCCGGGCCGTCATCCTGACATCAGGAACATTCCTTAAGGGCCTAATCCATGTCGGGCTGAGCCGCTTCCCCGCGGGGCGCGCCGGCGAGGCCTCGGCTGAGCGCCTGTCCGATTGCATGCGCGACCTCGGCTTCGAGGTCGGCCGGCTGAAGACCGGCACCCCCCCGCGGCTCGACCGCGACACGCTCAACTTCGCCCTCATGACGCCCCAGCCGGGCGATGACCCGCCGACGCCGTTCTCTTGCCGCACGGCGCGGATCACCACCCCCCAGGTCTCCTGTCATCTGACCTACACGACCGAGGAGACGCACCAGATCATCCGCGACAACCTGGACCGTTCGCCCCTCTATAGCGGGGTCATCGAATCCGTCGGACCGCGCTACTGTCCGTCCATCGAGGACAAGGTGGTCCGCTTCGCCGACAAGCCGCGCCATCAGGTCTTTCTCGAGCCGGAGGGGCTAGACACGACCGAGTTCTACCCCAACGGCATCTCGACTAGCCTGCCGGTGGATGTCCAGGCTGCGATCCTCAAGACCATTCCGGGGCTGGAGACAGCCCGGATGCTGAAGCCGGGTTATGCGGTTGAGTACGACTACTTTCCGCCCCGCCAGCTCCATCCAACGCTCGAAACCAAGCTGGTCACCAGGCTCTATCATGCGGGCCAGATCAACGGCACCTCCGGCTACGAAGAGGCGGCCGCCCAAGGCATCATTGCCGGGATCAACGCGGTGCTAGGGATCCGTGGGGAGCCACCCCTGATCCTGGACCGCTCGCAGGCTTACATCGGGGTCCTCATTGACGACCTCATTACCAAGGATGCGCGGGAGCCCTACCGGATGTTCACCTCTCGCGCGGAGTACCGGCTGCTCCTCCGACACGACAATGCGGACCTTCGCCTGATGGACATTGGCTACCGGCTTGGCCTCATCCCGCAGCCGGTGTACGACCGGCTGCGCGCCAAACGGGAGGCGGTGCTGCGCGAGATGGCGCGTCTGCGAGAGACTAGGCTTCCATGGACCGAGGCGGTGAAGCGTCAGATAGCCGAGATGCACCTACAGGGGGTCACACCAGCCACGACCCTGGCCCAGCTCCTGAAGCGGCCAGACATCTCTTATGCCGATCTCCTGGAGCTGACCGGTGAGGCAGGTCCCGAGGACCAGGCGGTCTGGGATGAGATTGAGATGATGGTCAAGTACGAAGGGTACATCGCCCGCCAGCTTCGTCAAGTTGAGTCCTTCAAACGGCTCGAGGCGCGCAGAATTCCAGAGAATTTTAACTACGACGCCGTGCCGGGATTTTCCAGGGAAGCCAGAGACAAGCTCAAACGGGTCCGCCCAGCCTCGATCGGCCAGGCCTCTCGTATCTCCGGGGTAACCCCGGCGGCCATTGCGCTCTTACTCGTCGCCTTAGAGAAGCAGCGGCGACAGGAAGCGCTTCTCTCTCGGCCGCAGGCTGGACAACTATGACGCGGCCACAATTTCTCTTGACCCAGCCGCGCGATTCCCGTACATGTTCCACGTGGAACAGGGAAGGCGGCTTGCCGAAACGTTGCGCGAGGGAGCAGCCTCGCTGGGAATCGCGCTCACTGATGACCAAATCGCACAATTCGTCGTTTACTTTTCCGAACTCATCACCTGGACCAAGACGATCAACTTGACCGCCGTCACCGAGGAACGGGCCGTCGCCGTCAAGCATTTCCTCGATTCACTCGCCTGTCAGAGGGCGCTGCCGCCCGGCGGACCTCTCTCTTTGCTGGATGTGGGGACCGGTGCAGGATTCCCAGGTCTTCCTTTAAAGATCGCAAACCCTGAGTTGGTGCTCACCCTGCTTGAGCCCAGCCAAAAGAAGATCGCCTTTCTTCGCCACATGATCGGCTCGCTTCATCTACGGGACGTCACGGTCATGCCAAAGCGAGTCGAGCAGATCGCCGCCGAGCCGTGCATGGCCAGCCGGTTTTCCGTCGCAATCACCAGGGCATTAAAGCTCGACACGATCTTACCACTGATCCGGCGGCTGCTCAGTCCAGACGGACGCTTGGTCTTGTGTCGCACGGCACCACTGGATCCACAGAGCCACTTACCGGGATTCGTCGTTGGCGAAGAGCATCGCTATGACTTACCCTTTCACTATGGGCATCGTGTTCTGACAGTCCTGAACCCGACAGGCTCTTGAAGCCTCTGGGCTCTAGTCCGCCCCCTGTTCCACGTGGAACAGGGGGCGCATCCGCACAAGACTGAAAACCGCTCAGGGAGCCTGACGAATCCCTTCTATGGCCAAAGTCATCGCGGTTGCGAATCAAAAGGGCGGTGTTGGAAAAACAACAACTTCTATTAATCTCTCCGCTGCGATCGCCATCGAGGATCGTCCTGTGCTCCTGGTGGACCTGGACCCCCAGGCGAATGCCTCCAGTGGCCTGGGCATCGACCCGCGCGGGCAGGCTGCGACGGTCTATCACTGCCTGGCTGGAGGCGAGAAGGTTGCCAATGCGCTCGTCTCGACAGCGGTGCCGCACTTGGATCTCCTACCGTCCAGTGCCGATCTGGCTGGTGC
Organism: uncultured Nitrospira sp.; assembly: GCA_964616355.1. Lineage (GTDB taxonomy): Bacteria > Nitrospirota > Nitrospiria > Nitrospirales > Nitrospiraceae > CAZTUO01. Next base: position 7,504 of record CAZTUO010000030.1, on the reverse strand, counting down.
TGAGATCGAACTGGTCGGCGCGCCGGAGCGCGAGCGCATCCTGCGGCAAACCCTGGCAGAGGTTCTGCCGCGCTACCAGTACGTCCTCATCGACTGCCCGCCTGCGCTCGGCCTGCTGACGGTCAATGCCCTCACCGCCGCTTCGAGCCTGCTCGTGCCTGTCCAGTGCGAATACTATGCGATGGAGGGGCTTGGCCGACTGATGGCGACCGTCCAGCGCGTCCAACAGTCGCTGAATCCCGCGCTGACCCTCGAGGGGATCCTCCTGACTCTGTATGACTCACGCAACACCCTGTGCCGCCAGGTGGCGGATGAAATTCGGAGCCATTTCGGCGGACTCGTCTATCGCACTGTGATCCCCCGGAACGTCACGCTGGCCGAGGCGCCGAGCTACGGGCGCCCGGTGATGCTCTACAACGCTGCAGCGGCAGGAAGCCAGGCCTACCTGGAGCTTGCCAAGGAGTTCCTCACCCATGGAAAAGAAAGCGCTCGGTAAGGGCCTCGATGCATTGCTCCCGGATCGCGGGGCGAAGAAGCTCTCGGGCGAGGAGGGAGAGTCGGTCGCGCTCAGCGAGATTCTCCCTAATCCCTATCAGCCCAGGACGGACTTCGCCGAGGAGGACCTGGCCGAGCTGGCCGACTCGATCAAGCGGAACGGTTTGCTCCAGCCGCTCCTGGTCAGGCGGAAGGGGGACGGCCGGTACGAGCTGATCGCGGGCGAGCGCCGCCTTCGTGCGGCCCGGCTGGCCGGGCTCCAACAGGTTCCGGTGATCGTCCGGCATTGCACCGACCAGGAGGCGATGGAATTCGCGCTGGTCGAGAACCTGCAGCGCAAGGACCTCAACCCGATGGAGACCGCTCGGGCCTATCACCGGCTGCTCCGCGAGTTCGGCCTGACCCAGGACGCCCTCGCGCAGCGGGTCGGGAAAGACCGCTCGTCGGTGGCCAACCTGGTGAGGCTCATACATCTACCTAGTGAGATTCAACAGGATATCGAAGCCGGCCGCCTGACCGTCGGCCACGCCAAGGTGCTGCTGGCGCTGGACGAGCCCGAGGAGCAGCTTCGGGTGGCCCGTCGGATCGCGGCCGAGTCCCTCTCGGTGCGCCAGGCCGAGCAATGGATCGCCCGGGCGGCCCGTGCGAGGCGGACGCGCCGACGGGGGAGCCGGGCCTCCGCCTACCCGGACCTCGAGCTGCGCCTTCAGCGGCGGCTCGGGACCCGCGTCGCGATCACGAAGGGACGGCGGGGCGGGACCCTCGTCATCCATTACTTCACGCCCGAGGACCTGGACCGCCTCATCGAGATCCTCCTGGGCTAGGAGCCTAGGGCATTGCGGAACCCATGTGGGTTTCGTGGCCGACAGCGGTGGCCCTGACATGCAGTGCGGGGTGATGGAGCCGGCCCCACACACGACTCAGAAGGACCGGGCAAGAAAAGCGCTCCGATTCATCGGGAGAGCGGGAGGCGAGGTCATGGCGGAAGGAGGCGGGCCAGGCCGTCCTTGACCTCGCCGACGAGGTCCACCTTCGAGGTCACCTGGTGTGGCTTCAGGATCACCTCGGCCTGTGGGGGGCAGAACGGGCGTTCGAGTTTGGGCTTCTGCCCGTGAAACCGGGCGACGAGGGACGCGGCCGGCCGCTCGTGGGGCTTTCGGAGGACCACCAGCGGCTCGCGCGGCGCGAGGACGCAGTAGGTCGTATAGCCGGCCTCCCCGTACCGGCTCGGGTCCACGAAATAGACAATGTGCCGGCCGGTCGAATAGACCAGATCGCCCTCGCGGAGGGGCGCCTCCGGCGCGATCGAGTACAGAAAGGCTGGAACCAGCAGCACGACACCCGCCATGAAGCCGAGCCGCAGGATCGCCTGCCGGCTCCGCTGCGCCTTCTCCGGGTCAGGAGCGAGAGCCATCGGGGTTCCAAGAGGCTACGGCACCGTGGCGCGGCCGATCGTGTTGGCGTCGGTCCCGAACCAGAGGGCGCCCGTGGCCCGATCATAGACCATGTTTCGGACCGCCCCGCCGCCGCTGGGGATCTCCGTGATGCTGAAGAACGTCTCCCGTGCTGGGTCAAAACCCACGAGGCGATTGGGTTGCGGCCCAGTCTCCACGAACCAGAGCCGGTCGCGGTCGTCCACGGTCATCCCATATGGGCGCGCGTCGTCCCCGTCCGGCACCGGCCATTCGGTGATCCTGCCGCTGGTGGGGTCCAGCCGGCCCAAGAAGCCCTTCGCGTAGTCCACGTACCAGATGCGCCCATCCGAGGTCGCGGCCAGCCGACGGCAGCGGGTCTCGGGGCGGGGAAGCACGACCTCGCGGACCGTCAGGGTCGCGGGATCCACAGTGCCGAGCTGGTTGACGCCGTACTCGGTGAACCAGGGCCGCTTCGCCGCGTCGAGTGTGATCCCGTAGGGGAAGGCCTTGGGCGTCGGCACGGGGACCAGCTCGACCCGACCGGTCGCGGGCGTGAGGCGTCCCACGAAATTGCCCTGGATGACCGTGAACCAGAGGCGGCCCTGCCCGTCGAACACCAGGGTGTGGGGATCGTGCGCGGCCGGATCCGGCATCGGGACCTTCTGAATGTGCCCTGTCCGCGGTTCCAGCCTGCCGATATGGGCGGAGCGGATGCCGGTGTACCAGACCAGCCCCTGCTCGTCCACGACGACGTTGTGCGGGCCCGTCCCCGGATCGAGATCGAACCGCGCGAACGTGCCAGTCGTCGGGTCGAGCCGAGCGACGTAGTCGCCGAACTGGCCCACGAACCAGACCTGCTGCGACCGATCCACAAAGGGATCGCGCGGCCGTGTGCCCTCCCAGGGCACCCGCCACTCGGTGATCTCCACGGGCGCGAGCAGGGCCTCCAGCGCGGGTCGCGCCGGGCGGCCTTCCGGCGCCGGCGCGGCACAGGCCCACAAGAGCGCCCCGACCGCGAACCCCCACGGACCCACCAGCCGTCCTCGCCGAGTCGTCCGGGCGACTCGTGGAGCCGGCAGCTCCGTCCGTCTCCTCATCCCACAGGTCCTCCCAGGCACGCCTCCGCCACCGGAGGGCCCCGCTCTTGTATCGGCTTCCAGAACCAGCGTTGAATCGCCGCCCCCTGGCTGCACCCCGACGATGCTCGCGGGACGTCGCGTTGATGCGGACACATGAATCGGTCGGCTAACGCTCGTCCCCGCGGCTGGCCGAGCACTGCCGCTTCATTGAAGTGCAGGGCAGTCCGCGCCCGCTACAGGTGCCGGAGGTCGTCTGCCGCCTGCTCGCGCGGCCGGCCGCCCAGCCGGCGCTCCAGGAACTCCTTCGCCAGATCCCGCGCCCCCAGGCCGAACGCGAGCGCGGCGGCGAGCACGACCCCGCCAAAGGTGATGCCGAAACCCACGACGACGATGTTCTGGGCGATCCCGAGCTGCTCCAGCGCCATCGCGACCGCCGCGAGCTGGACGCCCCACCGGGCGAGCAGGGCCACCAGCCGTGCGGGCGGCAACCCCGCATTAACGGCCGCGATCAGAACCGCCTGCGACACAAAGTTCGACAGCAGGTAGCCGACCAGGAGGATGAGCAGCGCCGTGAACAGGCGGGGAATGTACGCGAGGAACGACTGGGCGAACTGGTTGATCGGCTGGAGGTCGAGCGCGCCGAGGGCCGCCATCGCCGAGAAGACCACCAGCAGCCAGTAGGCGGCGCGGCCTGCCAGGTGCGAAGGATCCGACTTGACCCCGCCGCGCGCCAAGGCGGCGCTCACACCAAGCCGGTTGCTGAGATGGTCGAGGCCGATCACGCGCAGGAGTCGCTCGATCAGGCAGCCGGCCACCCAGGCCGCCACCAATCCAGCGGCCAGGATGATCACCATCGCCAGCAGGTTGGGCAGGAGTGCGAGCACCTTCTTGGTCAGGGCCTCCAGCGGCCCCAGCAGCGCGGTTTCCACGAAATTCTCCATGGCCGTTTCTCCTTCTCTCAGGCGCCCCAGCGGCGCCCGCGCGTGGCCGCTACCGGACCTGGCTGTACCAGCGCTCGATCAGGTACGGTTTGCGCCGTTCGAACACCTCGCAGAGCGCCTCGACCCGGCCCTCTGCCTCCGCGGTGGTGAGCCCCTGGGTCTGGAGCACGAAGGTCGCCGTCCGACCCAGGTACAGAGGCGTGAAGGCCTTGAGCAAGTGCTCGCGCGGCAGGGCGCGGCCGTGGTAGGCGACCGCCACGTCGTAGACCACCTGCACCCAGAGGTCGTCGGGGATCGCGAAGGCCTGGAGCGGGCAGTCCTTGAGCGGCAGCAACCCTTCGAGGGTGTCGGGAGCGAGCATCTGCCGCCAGATGGGCTCCAGGTCCGCGATCCCCTGCCGGAACGCGCCGACCATGCGCTCCACGTTGACGTTCACCGGCTCGACCCCAACCTCGTACTGGAACCCGAACAGGTTGACCGGGTGCGACCCCTCGACCATGGACCAGATCGTCTGGTGCTCCTCCATGAGCGCGAAGACGGCGCCGAGCACCTGGGCGAGCATGGCCGTCAGGTCGGCCGCCGGGTCCTTGGGGTTGTGGATCTTGGCACCCAGAAAGCTCTGGCAGACGCGCGCGCCGCTCGCGATCGCCTCCGTCGTCATCCAGATGTCAATGCCGAACCGGGCGACGTCCGATTCCCAGACGTGCTTGTCCAGGTAATGGTCCGCGAGCCGCCCCGCGAACCCGAAGTCGCCCCCGATCGGCTGGCGGATCCGCTGCCCGTACAGGGCGCGCGTCAGCGGATAGACGATGCCGTTGGTGATCGTGCCGTCGTATTTGTGCCGCAGGTAATAGGGCGCCACGTAGTCGTAGCCTTCCTCCCGGACCGGCCGGATGAGCAGTTCGATCCACTCGGGCGTGATGCTCCGCAGGTCCGAGTCCACGACCGCGCAGGCCTTGGCGCCCAGGCGGCGCGCAATCTCGAAGATCGTCCGGAAGGCGCTGCCCTTGCCCGGAATCCCCTGGTACGGCGTGATGATCTTCTGCAGCGGGCTCTGCTGCTCGCTGATGAGCAGGGTGCCGTGGTCCAGCACCGTGCGCGCGACGATCTCGGGCGTGCCGTCGGAAGAGCCGCCGTCGGAGTTCACCAGGACGGCGCGGGATCGGGGAAAGTATTTGGCCAGGCCGGCACTCACCGCCCGGACCACGTGGCCGATGGTGCCCGCGTTGTTGTAGCTGGGGACGCCGACCAGGATCTCCGCCTCGCCGATCTCCCGGACCTTCGTCTCGGTCTCGGGGGTCAGCGGCGTCGTCGCGCCTTTCATTGGTCGTTCGAGCCGCGCCGCGCCCGGCGCCACAGCGCCAGCCCCCCTCCCAGCAGGACCCCAGCCGTGAAGGCCAGCCCGAGCGCGAGCCCGCTGAAGCCCAGCTCCGGGCGCCGGAGCCGCTCGGGCCAGCCAGGCCCCCGCTCGCGATAGGGCACGTGGGCCTCCGCTCCCAGCCACTCTTCGTCGTCGCTCTCCCGGGAGCCGTCGCCCCCGCGCCACTCGCTTCGCACCCGCGCATCCGGTCTCATACCAGCCTCTCCAGCAGAGCCACAGGGAACTCCCCGAGAATCTTCGCCACCGGCACGGTCTGCCGATCCCCGGTCGTCTCGGAGAACAGCCGCTCGTCCGTGAACAGGTTCCGGTACTCGGACTGCGGGCGCCAGGACGGGACGGCGATCCAGGTGTCCCCCCAGACCTCCTCTGCAAAGGGCAGCACCGCACCCGCGGGGGCCAGGCCGGCCACGAGCCGGGGCACGACGACCACCACCGCGCGTTCCCCGTGCAGTCGCGTGAAGGCGCAGACGTGGTCCCGCTTCGGGCCACCGCTATCCAGCGGGACGTATTCGCCCTCCCGGAAGAGGGCGGCCTGGGCCCGGCGGTAGCGTAGCGCCGTCGCGGTGACGTAGAGCTTGATCCGCCCGTCCTCGAACGTCCGCACCAGATCGCGGACCAGCTCCCGCCGGGCGTCGCCGGGGCGCGCGCAGGCCTGGTCCAGCTCGGCCAGGAGCCCGACGCGGCGAGCATAGTCTACCGGACGGCGATTGTCGGGGTCCACCAGGCTGAAGTCCCACAGCTCCGTCCCCTGATAGAAATCCGGCACGCCCGGCGCGGCGACCTTGAGCAGCACCTGCGCGAGCGAGTTCACGGCGCCGTAGCGCGCGACGGCGGCCTGGAACGGCCGGAAGGCCTCCAGGAACGGGTTCGGCCCGTCGCGGCTCAGGATCGCCGCGACGAAGGCCCGCACCGCTTCCTCGTAGCCCGGATCGGGATTCACCCAGCTCGTGTGCACCTTCGCTTCCCGCAGCGCCTTGGTCATCACGCCCTGGATGCGCTCGCGGAAGTCGCGCCACGCCGCCTCGTCCAGGGGACCGAACGGCCAAGCCCCGACGAGCGTCTGGTAGAGGAAGTACTCTTCGTTCCGGTCGGGAATGGCCTGCCCGCCCCGCAGCGCCCGCCGCTTCCGGTTCAGCTTACTCCAGAGGGTCAGTTGGGCGTTCCAAATTCGCGGCATCTCCGAGAGGACATTGAGCCGCGCCCGCACGTCCTCGCTGCGCTTGGTGTCGTGCGTCGAGGTGGCGGAGAACGCATGCGGCCAGTGCGCCTGCCGCTCGCGCATCCGCTGGTGGAACAGCGCGACCGGCACCCCGAACTGGTCCGGCGCGCCCCCCACCTCGTTGAGCGAGAGCAGCCGGTTGTACCGGTAGAAGGCCGTGTCCTCGATGCCCTTGGCGGTCACCGGGCTGGTCGCCTGCTGGAACTTGGTGACGAAGCGCAGCCGCTCGGCCTCGTCCTGCGGGGAGCGGTCCGGCAGCCCCTTGAGCAGCAGATCCTGTACGAAGTCGAAGACCAGCCCGCTCAAGGCGGGGTTGCGCCGCTTGGCCTTCGCGACGGCCTGCCGGATGTATGCCTCGTCGCGCTCGGTCGGCCGGGCACCCGGTGCTGGCGAGAGGTAGGTGCGATACACGGGGAAGCAGGCGATGATCTCCCGGATCGCCCGGGTCAGGCTGTTGAGCGTGAAGTCGCGGGACCGTCGGTCTCGCTCGGAGAGCCGGTTGAGCTGGTGCCCGAGGACGTTCAGTTCGCTCGCCATCGTGGCGTGCATGATCAGGTTCTTGCACTCGTAGACCAGCTCGTCGAAGGGCGTCCGCGCGCCGGCGAAACGCGCGTAAAGCGCGTCGAAGGCCCGCCGGTTGGCGCTGTCCACGAACAGGCCGTTCACCAGATTCAGGAAATCGTAGCCGGTCGTGCCGTGCACGAGCCATTCGGCGGGCAGCGCCTCGTCTTTGCCAAGGATCTTCTCCGCGACGACGTAGAGGGGACGGTCAGGGAGTTCGGCGCGGTCCCCGGTCCGGACCAGCGCCTCCCGGGCCCAGGCCTGGAGCCGCTGGAAATAGTCGGCGGGATCGTACAGCCCGTCTGCGTGGTCAATCCGCAGCCCGGTCACGGCTCCCTCTCGCACGAGCCGGAAGAGCAGCCGGTGCACAGCCTCGAAGACAGCCGCGTCCTCCATCCGGATAGCCCCCAGCT
>CAZTUO010000029.1:17275-17526 GCA_964616355.1 uncultured Nitrospira sp. | reverse complement strand
CTGGAGCCGGTCCACGAGCGCCCGGACCAGATCGCCCAACCCGCCGCGCAACGTCACGAACATCGTTCGGGCGGGCGCGCCGGCTGCCCCGGTCGCTGCGGAGCCGCCACGGCCCTCCCTTCCTCCAGACTTGGGCCTCGCGGCCAGCATGCCGCGAATCAGGCTGCCGTGCCGCTGCTCCAGCTCCCAGAACTGCGGAAAGGTGGCCCGCAGGCTCATCCGCTCCGCGTCCCCGGCGGAGATGCCCGCCA
>CAZTUO010000029.1:0-17265 GCA_964616355.1 uncultured Nitrospira sp. | reverse complement strand
GAGCGGCTCCACGATCCGCTCAAAGGCCTCGCGCCCCAGCCGCCGGCGGAAGAACGAGGCGAGCGATTCGTCCTCGTCCGACCGCCGAGCCGGCAGGACCAGATCCAGCGCCATCCGCGCAAGGCCCGCCCAGGAGACCAGCCCGCTCTGGAGGAAGGGGCCAAGCTTGGTCGGCACGATCACCACCAGCCCTTCGGGCAGCGCACGCAGCCGGCCGCGCGAGTAGACGAAGGTCTTCTTCTGGTGCTCGTTCGTGTTGATGACCTGATCGGCCAGGCCGAGCTTGGCGATCAGCTCGAGCGCCCAGGGCTTGTGCGAGAGGAAGGAATCGGGGCCAGCCTCGATGAGCAGGTCGCCGACCCGGCGGGTCAGGATCTTGCCTCCCCAAGCGGGCGCCGCCTCGAGGAGGATGCAGGCAATGGGCGTGCCGGTGCCAGCGGCGCGTTCCTGGAGCGTGAACGCGGTGGCCAGGCCCGCGATGCCGCCGCCGACGATGACGACTTGTCTGGGGGTGGTGACCACGGAACCAGGACGCTACCCGACCGGCGACGCCTGATGGTCCTCCACGACGGAGGCGAGCGTATCAATCAAGCGCGGACTGGCGTTCAGCATGGGCGTCCGCTCGAGCCGCAGGCCGAGCCCCTGCGCCACCTGCTTGAACTGGATATCCACATCGTAGAGGATCTCGACGTGGTCGGAGAGGAACCCGATCGGCGCGAGGAGGACCTCCCGATGTCCGTCCCGGCTCAGGTCCTGCAACACGGCTTCCACCATCGGGCCTAGCCACTTCTCGGCCGTACGCCCCTGACTCTGATAGGCGAACCGGGCGGTCACGGAGCCCAGCCGCTCGCAGACCGCATCCACGGTCGCCCTCACTTCGTCCGGGTAGGGATCCCCTGTCTCGAGAATGCGCGCCGGCAGGCTGTGCGCGGTGAACAGGATCGGGACGCGGGCCCGCACCTCGACCGGGAACTGCTGGAGGCCGACCCCAATGGCCTCGACGAACGCGCCGATCAGCCCGGGATGGCGAGCCCAGCTCTTGACAGAGGAGACTGGGACATCGCCGCCGAGGGCCGCGCGCGCCTCCTCAAGCTTCGCGATGTAGGCGCCGACGCTCATCGCGGAATAGTGCGGCGCCATGCAGAGGCCGATGATCCGCTCCGGGACATCATTCAGAGCTTCCGCATAGGCGTCCTTGATGGAGGGGCGCCAGTGTCGGAGGCCGACATAGACCCGGTACCGCTCGCCTCCGGGCCCATTGAGCTTCTGCTCGAGCCGGCACGCCACCTCGCGGGTGATGTCCAGGACCGGCGACCGCCCACCGGTGAGCCGGTACCGCTCCCGGACCTCCTCGATCAGCTCCGGCGGCGTCGGCCGCCCGCCCCGCAAGGCAATCAGATAGGGCTCGACATCCTCCAGCCGGTCGGGCCCCCCGAGGGCCATCAGCAAGATCGCGATCGGTCGGTGCGAGCCTGGCACGTTCACCTCCGGTGAAATGAAAAATTACCCATGCAACGTGCAAAATGTCCGCTCCGGCAATTTTGCATGTTTCAATGCTACAGTTTGCCTTGCGACGCGCCGGTTACCGCTGGCTCAGCTTGTGGACCAGGTCCACGGTGGCCGCGACGCGCTCCACCGGGGTCCCGGGCAGAATGCCATGGCCGAGATTGAAGATGTGGCCGGGCCTCCCGCCAGCGCGGCGCAGGATGTCTGCCACGCGCCGCTCGATCTCATGCAGGGGCGCGAAGAGCACGACGGGATCGAGGTTGCCTTGGATCCCGACCTCATAGCCCAGTAGCCGCCACGCCTCGTCCAGGTGCACGCGCCAGTCCACGCCGATGACGTCCCCGCCCGCCTCCCGCATCAGCGGAAGCAACGCCCCGGTGCCGGTGCCGAAGTGAATCGCCGGCACGCCCTCACCCTTGAGCCCCTCGAAGATCAACCGGACATGGGGCAGGACGTATTCGGCATAATCACCTGGCGACAGGCAGCCGACCCAACTGTCGAAGAGCTGCACGGCCTGGGCCCCCGCTCGGATCTGGAGCCGCAGGTAGCCGGTGATGGTCCGGGCCAGCTTGTCCATCAGCCGGTGCCAGGCCTCGGGCTCGCAGTACATGAATTGCTTCGTCCAGAGATACTGCCGCGACCCGCCGCCCTCGATCATGTAGCTGGCAAGGGTGAAGGGGGCGCCCGCAAAGCCGATCAACGGCACCCGTCCGACCAGCGCCTGGCGGGCCACCTTCACCGCCTCGCCGACGTAGTCCAGCTCTTCAGGGTCCGGCACGCGCAGCCGGTCCACGGCCGCGCGGTCTCGAATCGGATTCTGGATGACCGGGCCCTCTCCTGCCTCGAAGGAGAAGCGCAGGCCCATCGGCTCCAGCGGGAGGAGAATGTCCGCAAAAATGATCGCGGCGTCCAGCGGAAACCGCTCGATGGGCTGGAGGGTGACCTCCGCAGCCAGGGCAGGCGTTCGGCACACCTCGAGGATGGAGTGCTTCGCTCGGATCGCCTGGTACTCGCGCATGTAGCGACCCGCCTGGCGCATGAACCACACGGGCGTGCGGTCCACGGCTTCCCGCCGGCAGGCCTTGAGAAAGCGATCGTTCATGACCGTGGCCATTCTAGAGACTGGTGATGGGTGAGTCAATGAACCCGAGCGCCGGGCTTGACCCGGCGCACGCGCCGCGACACCATAGCGGTCGTCATGCGCATCGTGGTCACCGGCGGGACCGGGTTCATCGGCCGCGCGCTCTGTCGCGCATTGGTGGCGGAGCAGCACCGCGTCACCGTGCTCTCCCGGGATCCGGAGCGGGCAGCCCGGCACTTCCCCGACGTCGCCTGCGTCGCCTGGGACGGCGCCACGCCGGGGCTCTGGGAACGGGCGCTCGATGGCGCCGAGGCGGTCGTCAACCTGGCCGGCGCCCCGCTCGCGGACGCGCGCTGGACCGCCGACCGCAAACAGGTGCTCCTCAGCAGTCGCGTCGGCGCCACGCACCTGCTGGTGCAAGCCCTCTCGAGACGGATCGGCCGGCCGGCGGTGCTGCTCTCCGCCTCCGGGGTCGGCTACTACGGAGCCCGCGACGCCACCCCGCTGACCGAAGCGGCGCCGCGCGGGGCCGGATTTCTCGCCGAGCTGAGCGAGGCCTGGGAGCGGGAAGCCCTCCGGGCCGAGTCGCTGGGCATCCGGGTCGTCCGGCTGCGGATCGGCATGGTCCTCGGGCCGGACGGCGGGGCGCTCCCCCGCATGGTCCTCCCGTTCCGGCTGTTCCTGGGCGGGCCCGTGGCGCCCGGTGACCAGTGGATCTCCTGGATCCACCGCCAGGACCTCATCGGGCTCATCCGCTGGGCCATTGCGACCGAGGACCTGACCGGAGCGATGAACGCGACCGCGCCGGCGCCGGTCACCATGCGGGAGTTCTGCCGGACCCTCGGCCGGGTGCTCGGCCGCCCCTCGTGGCTGCCAGTCCCGGAGCTTGCGCTGCGGCTCCTGCTGGGCGAAATGGCCTCGCTGCTCACCACGGGCCAGCGGGTGGAGCCGGCGGCCGCACTCCGGAGGGGCTACCGCTTCCTCTACCCCGAGCTGGCAGGTGCGCTCGCGGACATCCTCCGGAAGCCATCCGCGTGAGCGCCGGAGGCCGAAGCGACGACCTATCCCCACTCCGGGTCCGGCCGGTCCCGGGTCGAGCGGAACCGCGACGCCAGGAGATCGCGGATCCGTTGGCTGGCGGCGTCGAGCGTCGCCGCTTCCTGCTCTGTCAGGATCCAGGCATCGGCCGGTTTCAGTTCGATCCGGTAGTGGTTTCTCCGGATCGAAAACCACTCGATGTAGGGATGCGGGGCAAGCATGGGATGGGGATCGAAGGAGATCAGGCTGACTTCACCAACGTGGGGAACCTCGAAGTCCGCCAGGACTTGCGCCGCTAGGTCTTCATCCTGAAAGTCACTGTTGCGGAACCGGAACGCCTTCCCCGCGAGCTCACCCTTGCAATCGCCGCGCAGGTACAGGTCCACCGGGCCCAGCGTCGCGAAGGTGATCCGCCCGACCACGTGGCCGGCGACGCGGTTATCGAGATAGCCTTCCTTCACCCACCGGGCATTGGCGAACTTCTGGGCCATGCGGGCTCCTCTTCGTCACGCGTGTCGCAGGACGGACCTGCGTCTCAGGCGGGCGGGGTGGGCTCCCCGGCGCGCACGGGCACAGGTGACAGGCGATCCGCGGCACTCGCGCCCAGACAGCCGACGAGCACACCCGCGAGGATCAGCCCGCTGCCGACCCAGCCGGAAGGACCGAGCTGCTCGCCGAGAAAATACCACGCCAGCCAGGCGGCAACGGCTGGCTCGACCGAATAGATCAGTGCGATGCGGTGCGCCAGGAGCAGCCGCTGCGCCCAGACCTGCACGGCAAAGGCGCCGGTGGCCAGAACGCCGTTGATCGCCAGACCGACGAGGAGCACCGGAGTCGGCTCCAGCCGGAGCCCGGACGGCCCTTCCACCACCAGAGTCGTGACGCCCATGGCGAGCGTCGTCCACACCAGTTGCCAGGCCAGGAACGGGCCGCCGTCGGCGCGTCGGCAGTAGCGCTCCAGACAAATGATATGGCCCGCGAAGGCGGCGGCGCAACCCACGGTCAGAAGGTCGCCCGGATTGAGCGACACCTGCGGGTCCACCAGCAACCAGAGCCCCGCCAGGGCCAGCCCGGCCGACAGCCAGGTCCGCGCGCCGAACCGCCGTAGGAACAGCGGGACCAGCACGACGTAGAGCACCGTGATGAAGGCCGAGTTGGACGCCGTCGTGCGCTGGAGCCCAAGGGTTTGCAGGCCATAGCCCAGGACCAGGAACACGGCGGCGACGCCGCTTATCCGGACCATCGCGGCGTCCGTCCGGAGCCTGCGCCCCGCCGCAAGCAGGCCGCCGACGACCACCAGCACGCCGAGCAGGAACCGCAAAAAGAGAAAGGCGAACGGCGGGACCGTAGCCAGGACGGCTTTGGTCGCGGGAAAGGTCGCCGCCCAGGCGAGCGTGCTCAGCAGGACGACCAGATCGGCGAAGCTCACAGCGACCGCTTTCCAGCGCCGGGCAAGCGGGCGCGACCCGAACCGGCCGGCCCCCCCAAGGCACTTCTCAGGGCTTGCAGAGCGGGCACTTCTTCTGGAACGTCACTCCCGACTGCTCCATCGCCGCCAGCGCCCGCTCCTTGTCGGGGTAGTCGAACCAGCCTCCCTCCCAGAAGTCCGTTCGGATGATATTGGAGGGGACCTCCGAGCAGCGCTCGCGGTGCAGGGTGGCCCGATCAATCGAGCGTGCGATGTGGACCCAGTACACCATGGTACAAGATGATCCCGGCGGCGGACTATTCGAGAGTGGGGAGGACCGCGCTAGGGCAGGAGTTGCCACTCGTCCTTCTCGATGAAGACTCGCTGACCAGCTTCCAGCTTCTTGAGGTCGTCCTTCTCGAAGAGACGGAGATACCGGTCTATCCGATCCGGATCGTCAATGCGCTCTTCTTGCATGAGCCCGCTCGGCAACTTATACTTACGAATCAGTACCGGCATGCGCCTCCTCCCATCCCCCAAGCCACCTCCAGCCCGATTGTCCGCAGAGCAGGCTACCTTACCCGATAGGCCGCGCCGTGGTCAAGGCCCAGGCCGGCCGGCCAGCCCTGCGCTGGCTCCCGGCTGTCGCATCGGGAGCGGTATTCGGCTATAATAACAGCGCAGTCTTATCGCGACGCACAAGGAGACACGGCCATGCCCCTCTACGAGTACCGATGCGACGGCTGTGGCGCTCGGTTCGAGATCATGCAGCCGCTCAGCTTCCGAGCGGAGGACACCGTCTGCCCCCACTGCAAGGCGCAGAAAGCCACCCGGTTGATGTCCATGTTCGCCTCCAAGATCGTCGGGGACCACAAGCCTGGGTTTGCCGAGATGAAGGCCTACAACATGCTGAACGAGCGGATGCACAAGTTTGCCAAGCTGCCGCCGGTGTACGGGAAGCGCGCAGATATCCAGCCGAACGTGATCTATGGAGACCAGCCGATTCCCAAGCCCGGCAGCGAAACCTGACCCGGGGCCCGGCGCCCGCCGGCGTCCCCCCTGTCCGCCGCAACCGATTTCTCCCCCAGCGTCGCCACGCGGCGGTTGCAACAAATCTTTCGCTGGGGAACGGGCAGACATAATAAACCGAGATCTTTCTCGCGTAAGGAGGGCCTATGATCCCGCAGTATTCAGCACTCATCGCGGCGGCGCTCGCGGTGAGCGTGATGCTGGCGCCGTGGGGGGCAGCCTGGTCGGCGGAGAGCGCACCTGCCGAGCCGCCGGCTGAGAAGCCGGGTGAAGGCACCAACGTCGAAGGGGCAGGTTACAGCCTCTTCGACACGGAATCCATCAAGGGCTTCGATGAGTCGAAAGTCCAGAAGGACCCGGTTTGCGACCGTAGCAAGCGGCCGCGCATCCTCAAGGTGGAGCCGGACGAGGTGAAGCCCGGCGATACGGTCGTTATCAAGGGCGAAAACTTCGGGACCAAGGAGTGCATCCAGAGCGTGACGTTCAGCTCGGCCGCCGGGGCCAAGGTGGACTACAAGTACATCAACGAGAGCACGATTGAGGCCACCGTCCCGGACGGCCGGACGGGCATGAGCTTTGTGATCGTCGTCGCCGGGAGCGGCAGCGCCCAGTCCAAGCCGGTCCTGATCAAGGGCAAGTAACCGATGCCGAGGGCCGCCGGGGAGCGAGGTTCCCGGCGGCTCCCGGGCTCCCCATCCTCGCGCCCTCCCCCTCAGGGGACCGCCGATCCCCGCTTCAGACGGCCTCCTCCCAACGCAACCCCTTGGAAACAGGCTCGACAATGCGGAGGACGGTGTGGTAGGGTACCGACCTCCGGCCCTGCCGGCCTGGCCACGCGCGCGGAACCAAACCTAGGCTCGTCGGCGCCATGTTCAAGAAAATTCTGGTGGCCAACCGTGGCGAGATCGCCATGCGCATCATCCGTGCCTGCCGCGAGCTGAATATTGCCACGGCCGCGATCTACGCCGAGCAGGACTCCACCGGCATCTACGTCAAGAAGGCGGACGAGGCCTATCTGGTCGGGCCCGGCCCAGTCAAGGGTTTCCTCGACATGGAGCAGATCGTCGGGCTGGCTAAGCGGATTGGGGCCGACGCCATCCACCCCGGGTACGGATTCCTCTCCGAAAACGACCGGTTTGCCCAGCTCTGCCAGGAGAGCGGAATCACCTTCATCGGGCCATCGCCCGAAGCCATCCGGCTGATGGGCAACAAGGTCAAGGCACGCGAGCTGGCCAAGCAGGTCGGCGTTCCGATCGTGCCGGGGACCGACGGCGGGGTGAGGAGCCTCGAGGAAGCCCGGACCTTCAGCCGGTCGGTCGGCTTCCCGGTTATGATCAAGGCCAGCGCGGGTGGCGGCGGACGTGGGCTCCGCGTGGTTCGGTCCGAGGCGGAGCTGGAGACCAGTATGGAGACCTCCTCCCGCGAGGCGCTCTCGGCCTTCGGCGACGGAAGCATCTTCATCGAGAAGTACGTCGAGCGGCCGCACCACATCGAGTTCCAGCTCCTGGCCGACAAGCACGGCCAGATCATCCATCTCGGCGAACGAGACTGCTCGATCCAGCGCCGCCACCAGAAGCTGATCGAGATCGCCCCCTCGCTGATCCTCACGCCATCCCTGCGGGCGGAGATGGGCGAAGCCGCCATCGCCCTCGCCCGTGCGGTCCGGTACGACAACGCCGGGACCGTCGAATTTCTCCTGGACCAGGACGGTCGGTACTATTTCATCGAGATGAACCCCCGCATCCAGGTGGAGCATACGGTGACGGAACAGATTACGGCCGTGGACATCGTGCGCTCCCAGATCGCGATCGCCGCCGGCGAGCCGCTGGGGATTCGCCAAGAGGACGTCACACTCCAGGGCTATGCGATCCAGTGCCGGATCAACGCCGAGGATCCCCGGAACGACTTCCGGCCCTCCACGGGCACGATCACGGCCTACCTGTCGCCGGGCGGCATCGGCGTGCGGATTGACGGGGCCGTGTACAAGGACTACACCGTCCCGCCCTACTACGATGCGCTGCTCGCCAAGCTCACCGTCCGCGGACGGACCTGGGAGGAAACGGTGAGCCGGATGCATCGCTCGCTCGAGGAGTACGTCCTCCGCGGCGTCCAGACGACGATCCCGTTCATGAAACGGATCATGGAGGACCCGGACTTCCGGGCCGGCCGCTTCGACACGTCGTTCCTCGAGACGCACCCGGAGCTCTTCAACTACGAGGACAACGTGGATCCGGAGGATCTAGTGCTGGCCCTCTCGGCGGCCATCGCGGCGTACGAAGGCTTGTAGCCACCAAAGCAGTTAGCCGTCCGCTCATCACCCCATGACGAGGAAACGCAAGGCAGCCAAGCCCACCCGAGCGGCGAAGAGCCGAGGCCCGGCACGGGCCGCCAAGCCATCGCGAGCGCTCGCGTGGGCGGAAGAGGCCCAGGCCGCCCCGGCGAAGCGCCTGCGGATCACCGACGTGGCGCTCCGCGATGGCCACCAGTCCCTGCTGGCCACACGCATGCGGACCGAGGACATGCTCCCCATCGCCGCCAAGCTGGACGCGGTGGGGTACTGGTCCCTGGAGGTCTGGGGCGGCGCCACCTACGACACCTGCCTACGCTACCTCAAAGAGGATCCATGGGAGCGGCTCCGCGCGCTGCGCGCGGCCATGCCGAACACCAGGCTCCAAATGCTCCTGCGCGGACAGAACATCGTCGGCTACCGGCACTACGCCGACGACGTCCTCGAGCGGTTCATCGAGCGCGCCGCCGCAAACGGGATTGACGTGTTCCGCATTTTCGACGCGCTGAACGACGTGCGGAACATGGAGCGCGCGATCCACGAGGTCAAGGTCCAGGGGAAGCACGTCCAGGCCGCCATCTGCTACACGACCAGCCCGGTCCACAGCCTGGACCGGTTCGTGGACCTCGCCAAGCGGCTGGAGGACCTCGGCACCGACACGCTCTGCATCAAGGACATGGCCGGGCTCCTCGCCCCCTTCGACGCCTACCAGCTCGTCCGGAAGCTCAAGGCGGCCGTACAGGTCCCGATCCAGCTCCACACGCATTACACCTCCGGCATGGCCTCCATGGCCTCCCTGATGGCGATCCGGGCCGGCCTGGACCATCTGGACACGGCGATCTCCCCGCTGGCGGGCGGAACCTCCCATCCCCCCACCGAAACCATGGTCGCGGCGCTCCGGGGGACGCCTTACGACACGGGGCTCACGCTCGAGCCCTTCGCCCCGATCGCGGAGCACTTCCGCAAGGTCCGCAAGAAGTACCACCAGTTCGAGAGCGACTACACGGGGATTGACTCGGAGATCCTGACGTGGCAGATCCCCGGCGGGATGCTGTCGAACCTGGCGGCCCAGCTCGCCGAGCAGAACGCGCTCGATCGGATGCGTGAGGTGCTGGAGGAGGTCCCGCGGGTGCGGAAGGACATGGGCTATCCGCCGCTCGTGACGCCGAGCAGCCAGATCGTCGGCACACAGGCGACGCTGAACGTGCTGACCGGCGAGCGGTACAAGGTCATCACGAACGAGACGAAGAACTACTTCCTCGGGCTGTACGGGCGCCCGCCCGGCCCGCTGGACCCCGAGGTGATGGCCCGCGCGATCGGCGACGAGCAGCCGATCAAGGGCCGGCCAGCCGATCAGCTCGAGCCCGAGCTGGAGAAGGCTCGGAGGGAGGGGGCGGGCAAGAGCCTCTCGATCGAGGACCTCCTCTCGCTCGTGCTGTTCCCCGCGGCGGCCCGGCAGTACTTCGAGGAGCGGGAGAGCGGGCAGCTCAAGCCGGAGGCGCTGGAGCCGCCGCCTGAGAGCGGCCCGGCCGTGGCGCACGAATTGCACCTGGCCCCGGTCGAGTTCAACGTCACCGTGCACGGCGAGTCCTACCACATCCAGATCGAAGGCTCCGGCCGCAAGACGGACGGCCGGAAGCCCTATTACGTCCGCGTCAACAACAAGCTCCAGGAAGTCTACCTCGAACCCATCGAGGAGGTGTTGACCGGCGTCCCCGAGCCCAACGAGCCAGCGAAAAAGGCGCGGCCCAAGCGGCCCAAGCCCTCCAAGCCTGGCGACGTCGCTCCCCCGATGACCGGCCGGGTCGTCAAGGTCCTGGTCGCCCAGGGCGACCTCGTCAAGCAAGGTGACCCCGTGCTGATCATCGAGGCCATGAAGATGGAAAGCCGGGTACCCGCCCCGATTGACGGTCGGGTGGTCGAAGTGTTCGTCGCCGCGGGCGACGACGTGAAGACCGACGAAACCCTCCTCCAGTTGGAGTGACCGTGCGGCGGCAGGCTGCGCCCGCCCTCCGGACCGCCTTGTTCCTGATGCCGCTCCTGCTGACCGCGTGCACGGCCCCTCCCGAGCGGTCGCCGTGGTTCGACCGGATCGAGCACCTCCCGCTCAAGTTCACCGAGGTCGGCGGCCACCGGATCGCGTACCTGGATCAGGGCGAGGGCCCGACCGTCATTCTGATCCACGGACACGGCGGCGCCATGTGGCACTGGGAGCACCAGCAGGCCGCACTGGGCGCCCGCCACCGGGTGGTCACCCTCGACCTGCTCGGGTCGGGTCTCTCCGACAAGCCGGACCTCGACTACACCCCGACCGAGATTGTCGAGTCCTTCCGAGGCTTCATGGACGCCGTGGGCATCCAGCGCGCGGCGCTGGTCGGCAACTCCATGGGGGCCGGGCTCGCCATGGCCATGGCCCTGACCTACCCGGAGCGCGTGGACCGGCTTGTGCTGATCGCGGGCTTCCCCGCCCACGTGCGCGAGAAGCTCGCCAGCCCGCTCTTCCGGCGGGCCGTGGACTCGCGCGTGCCGATCTGGCTGGTCCGCCTCGGAAGCTGGCTGGCCGGCCGCAGCACGACCCGGCGCATCCTGAGCGAGGTGGTCCACGACCAGTCCCTGCTCACCCCGCTCGTGATCGAGCGCTCCTACCGGAACCGTCACGACACGGGGTTTCTCGCGCCGACGCTGAAAATGGTCTGGAACCTGCCGCTGTGGGAGGAGAGCTTCGCGAAGCGCATCGCCGAGGTCCGCCACCCGACCTTGATCATCTGGGGCGAGCAGGACCGGCTGTTCCCGCCCCAGGTCGGGCGCGAGCTGCAAGCCGCCATCCGCGGTGCCCGCCTGGAGCTCGTCCCCGAGGCCGGCCATATGCCGCAGTGGGAGCGGCCCGAGGTGGTCAACCGGCTCCTGCTGGTCTTCCTCCAGCCTTGACAGCCCGGCAGGCCCCCGGTATAAGCGGGAACCAGGAACTATCCTGGGTTCCCTTCAGCAGAAAACAGTAGTGACGGAGGCCGCCATGACAGGGCAGGATCGAGCGACAGTTCAGGCGACAGTCTCGGCAGCAATCCTCCTGACGCTTATGGGATGCGCGGGGATGGGCGCGGACGGCGGCGGGTTCGCCTACGATGACAGGATCCCGGTGGCCAAGGGCAGCGTCGCCGCCGGCGAAGGCAACACCGTGACCTTCCAGGGCAAACCCCTCGCTTTGGCCGGGACTGGGATCAAGGTCGGCGACCGCCTGCGCGACGTGCAAGTGGCGCAAGCCGACCTGTCCCTCACGAACCTCGCCGCCACCACGGGCAAGGTGCGCATCATCAGCATCGTCCCGTCCCTCGACACGAAGGTCTGCGAACAGCAGACCCATTACCTGAGCGAAAAAAACCAGGGGCTGGACCAGCAAGTCGAGCTGATCACCGTGAGCGTGGACACCCCCTTCGCGCAAAAGCGGTTTGCCCAGGAGGCCAAGATCAAGAATGTGACCTTCCTGTCCGATTACCGAGGGGGGGACTTCGGCAGGACCTACGGCCTGCTGGTGAAGGACCCGCACATCCTGGCCCGGACCGTCATGGTTGTGGACCGGGACAACGTGATCCGGTACCTGCAGGTCACGCCCGAGCTGGCGCAGATGCCGGACCTGGAGGCGGCCTTCCAGGCGGCCCGGTCCCTGCTCCAGGCCGGCGGCTGAGCCAGGTCGCACCCGCCATGGCCCACTACGACATGCTGGTCATCGGGACCGGCCCCGCTGGCCAGAAGGCCGCCATCCAGGCGGCCAAGCTCGGCAAGAAGGTCGGCATCATCGAGCGCAAGGAGGTGGTGGGCGGCGTCTGCACGAACACCGGCACGATCCCCAGCAAATCCCTCCGGGAAGCGGTCCTCTACCTGTCGGGCTTTCACCAGCGCAACCTCTACGGCCAGAGCTACCGCGTCAAGCAGGACATCACGATGGAGGACCTGGCCTACCGCTGCGACCACGTGGTCAAGCAGGAGATCCAGGTCATCCAGAACCAGATGGCCCGCAACCACGTGGACCTGATCTTCGGGACGGCCAGCTTCCAGGCTCCCCACCGCCTCGCCATCAAGGGCGCGCGCGACACCGTCGAGCACACCGCAGATTTCATCGTCATCGCCGTCGGCACCGAGCCGGCCCGGCCGCCCCATATTCCCTTCGACGATGTCTCGGTCATCGACACCGATGGGCTGCTGAGGCTCAAGCACCTGCCCAAGTCTCTGACCATCGTGGGCGGCGGCGTGATCGGCTGCGAGTACGCCTCGATCCTGGCCACGATGGGGATCCAGGTCGTCCTGATCGAGCGGCGTCCGCGGCTGCTGGAGTTCGTGGACACCGAGATCATCGAGGCGCTCCAGTACCACATGCGCAGCCTCGGCGTGACGCTGCGCTTCAACGAAGAGGTCGTCGCCGTCGAGAAGACCGGCGGCGGGACGGTGACGGTACGGCTCAAGAGCGGCAAGGTTATCAGCGCCACGACGCTCCTGTACTCAGTCGGCCGGCACGGCGCCACGCGGGACCTGAACCTCGAGACCGTGGGGCTCCAGCCGGACGAGCGCGGACGCCTGCGCGTCAACGAGCATTTCCAGACCGCGGTCCCGCACATCTATGCGGCTGGCGACGTCATCGGCTTCCCTGCGCTGGCCTCGACCTCGATGCAGCAGGGCCGCCACGCCGCCTGCCACGCCTTCGGGATTCCCTGCCGGACGGAGACTCAGCTCCTGCCCTACGGCATCTACTCGATCCCGGAGATCTCCATGGTCGGCCCGAGCGAGGACGAGCTGACCCGCGCCGGCATTCCCTACGAGGTCGGCATCGCACGCTACCGCGAGATCGCCCGTGGGCAGCTCATCGGCGACCAGACCGGCATGCTCAAGCTGCTGTTCCATCTCAAGACCCGCGCACTGCTCGCGGTGCACGCGATCGGCGAAGGGGCGACCGAGCTGATCCACATCGGCCAGGCCGTGATCGCCTTCAAGGGCCGGATTGACTACTTCGTGGACACGGTCTTCAACTATCCGACCCTAGCCGAGTGCTACAAGGTCGCCGCGCTGGCCGGGATCAACCGGCTGCCCCGTCCCTGGATCCCGGAAGGGATGGCCGACTTGGAACCGGAACCGCCCGTCTCGTCCTGACCGGGGGGCTGGCTATGGTCCATTACGACCTGCTCGTCATCGGCAGTGGCCCGGCCGGCCAGAAGGCCGCCATCCAGGCCGCCAAGCTGCGCAAGCGCGTCGCGATCGTCGAGAAGGAGCCCCACGTCGGCGGGGCGTCGGTCAACACCGGCACGCTGCCGAGCAAAACGCTCAAGGACGCGATCTATTACCTGCACGGCTTCAAGCTCCGGTCGTTTCCCAACGTGAGCTACGCGCTCAAGCGGAACTTCACGCTGCGCGACCTCATGGCCCGCAAGGACCAGGTCGTCAAGAACGAGCTCGCCATCATCACCCACCAGCTCGAGCGCAACGACGTCGAGATCGTCCACGGCACTGCGTCATTCATGGATCCTCACACCGTCCGGGTCACTAAGGCCAACGGCCAGACGGAGCACTTCCAGGCCGACTACATCGTGATCGCCACGGGGTCGCGCCCCCGGCGGGGGAACGGTATCCCGTTCAACAACCGGACGATCTGCGACTCGGACACGATCCTGGCCACCGATTCCATTCCTAAGACCATGGCGGTCCTGGGCGGAGGCGTGATCGGCTGCGAGTACGCCACGATGTTCGCCGCCTTCGGCATCAAGGTCACGCTGGTGGACCGCCGCAAGGAGCTGCTCCGGTTCGTGGACCAGGAGATCGTCCAGGCCCTGATCTACCGCATGCGGACCAACAACGTCACGGTCCAGTTAGGGGAGGAGATCGTGGACGTGCGGGAAGACGAGCGCGGGCGCGCCGTCACGACGCTCAAGAGCGGCAAGAGCATCGTGACCGACATGCTGCTCTATTCGATGGGCCGTGTTTCGAACACCGAGGAGCTGAACCTCGCCGCGATCGGGATCGCCACCGATAAGACCGGCCTCATCAAGGTCAACGAGCACTACCAGACCGAGGTGCCCAGCGTGTACGCGGCGGGAGACGTCATCGGCTTTCCCGGTCTCGCCTCCACCTCGATGGAGCAGGGCCGGCTGGCCGCCTGTCACGCCTTCCACGTCACGCAGTCCACGCTGCCGAAGGTCATGCCCTACGGCATCTACACGATCCCGGAGATCTCGACCGTCGGGAAGAGCGAAGAGGAGCTGACCGAGCAGGGGATCCCCTACGAGACCGGGCGGGCCTTCTACAAGGAGATCGCCCGCGGCCAGATCTTCGGCGACCTGGACGGATTGCTGAAAGTCATTTTCCACCGGGACACGCTGCAGTTGCTGGGCGTCCACATCATCGGCGAGGGCGCGACCGAGCTGATCCACATCGGCCAGGCCGTGCTCACCTACGGGGGCACCGTGGACTTCTTCGTCCACAACGTCTTCAACTACCCGACGCTCGCCGAATGCTACCGGACCGCCGCGCTCGACGGGATCAACCGCCTCGGACAGATGTGACGGCATGCCCGCGGCTTCAGCAAGAGTCTCCCGGCGCCGACGTGCTCCTCCTCCCGCCCCGCGCGCTCCGCGCCTGACGCCCGTCACGCTGGCCCTCGAGTGGTTCCTGAACCCCGACCACCTGCCGCTCGTCGTCGCCAAAGAGCGAGGCTACGTCCGGGAGGAAGGGCTGGCGCTCTCGATCCTGGTCCCCACCGTGCCGGAGGAATCGTTGGACCTGGTCGGCCGCGGCAAGGCCGACTTCGGGGTCGGCGAGCAGACGAACCTCATCAAGGCGCGGGCGCAGGGCCTGCCGGTGCTCTCGATCGGCCCGCTCCTCGCGCACACCGTCGTCTGCCTCATGTATCTCAAGGATGGCCCGATCCGGCGCCTGGAAGACCTGCGCGGGCGGCGGGTCGGCTGGCCGGGGCTGGAGATTGACCTGCCGATCCTGGACGCCCTGCTTGAGGCGGCCGGGTTGACCCGCGCCGACATCCAGCCAGTGGACGTCGGGTTCGCCCTGACCGACGCGCTCGTGACGGGCAAAGCGGACGCAGTCTTCGGCGCCTTCGTGAACTACGAGCAGGTGGAGGCGGCGCAGCGGGGGGCGGCAGTCGAGTTCGTCAGCCCGACGGCTCATGGCGTCCCGGACCTCTACCAGCTCGTCGTCTTCACCTCCGAGCGGCTCGCCGCGCGCCGGCCGGCCCTCGTCCGCGCCTTCGCCCGCGCCTATGCCCGCGGGCTGGCCGACACGCACGCCGATCCCGACGAGGCGCTCCGGCTCTACCAGCGCGCCCACAGCCTGGCCGACCCGGAGCTTTCGGCCAAGACCTTTCGGGCTACCCTGCCCTATTTCCCCCGGGATTTGCGCCAGGCCCCGGCCCGCTGGAAGCAGGTGCGCGACTGGCTGTACGCCCGCCGCGTCATCGCGCACAAGCCGCCGCTCGCGTCCCTGTTCACCAATCGGTTCGCAGCAAAGCTCGAAGCGATCCCCCACAAGCCATGAGCGCGTAGGGAGACCGGCATGTCATTCAGCGAACACCTGCGGAAGCTCGCCCAGCCGATCTGGGACGCGCAGCTCACCCATCCGTTCGTCAAGGCCCTCGGCAAAGGCACGCTGCCGGAGCGCAAGTTCAAATTCTACCTTCTCCAGGACGCCCGCTTTCTCGGCGACCTGGCGCGCGTGTTCGCGGCCGCCGCCCAGAAGGCGCCCGATTCGGAGGCGGCTCTCCGCTTCAACAAGCTGGCGGAGGAGACGATCACGGTCGAGCGGGGCCTGCACGAGCGCTACGGGAAACGCTGGAAGCTGACGCCCACCCAGATGACTGCCGTCCCGATGGCGCCGACGAACTACGCCTATACGCGGCACCTGCTGGCGGTCGCCGCGACCGGCACCGCGGCGGAGATCACGGCGGTCGCCCTCCCCTGTGCGTGGATCTACTGCGTCGTGGGCCAGCACCTGTTGAAGGCCGGTCCGCCCAAGCCGAGTCATCCCTACCGCGACTGGCTGCTACTGTACAGCTCGCCGGAGTTCGCGGAGGTCCAGCGGTGGATGCGGGCGAAGGTGGATGAATGGGCGAGGCGCGTGGGCCGGGACGAGCGGCGGCGGATGGAAGAGGCGTTCGTGATCAGCTCGCGGTACGAGTGGATGTTTTGGGAGATGGCGTGGCGGGAGGAGCAGTGGCCGGTGTAGCCACGAAAGCCTCCCGCCGCGTCGCAGGGTTCCCCGTTGTCCCGGGAGCGCCGCGGGGTGTCACGGTCGGCGGTGTTGGCGCCGGCGCGCTCACCCGAGCGCGCCGATGATCGTGCGGTAGTCCTCTTCCGGATAGGCCCGCAGCGTCGTCGTGCGGATATTGCCGGCCGAGCCGGCCTTGAGCACGAAGGTCGCCAATTTCTCGTCGCTCGGCATCTCGACGACCAGCACGCCATCGTAGCCGCCTTGGGTCATGTAGAACGCCTTGACCTCGCCCCCGAGGTCCTTGACCTGCGCCTTGGCGGCCTCCAGGCGCTTCGGCGAATCCTTCACCGTGCGGATCCCCTGGTCGGTCCAATTGAAGAGAATCAGGTAGGTCGGCATAGCGCACCTCCTCGCATGGCCCGGCTGGGCATCCCGGGCCGGCAGGAATTCGAGGCCGATACGGACCAGGGATCAGGCTACGTCGGGGCAGGGAACGCTGTCAACGTCCCGCTTCCCCACGGCGCCCGCTGGGAGTACCATAGGGCTCCGGGGGGCTAGCCCGGCCCCTTCGAGCCCGCAGGAACGCGAGGTGTCGCATGGGACCGACCAAGGTGATCATCAAGGGGGACAGCTTGTACGATGCCAAGACCGGGAAACTCATCAAAAGCGGATTGCCCGATCGGCGAGCGATGGAGGACTACGCCGCCCATCACT
>CAZTUO010000028.1:0-17865 GCA_964616355.1 uncultured Nitrospira sp. | reverse complement strand
AGCGTGAGGGCCGGCGCCACAGTGATGCTGTCACCCGTGTGGACGCCCATGGGGTCCAGGTTCTCGATCGGGCAGACGATGACGACGTTGTCCTTGAGGTCCCGCATCACCTCCAGCTCGAACTCTTTCCAGCCGATGACGGATTGCTCGATCAGGATCTCCCCGACCGGGCTCGTCTGGAGCCCCCAGGCGGCGCAGCGCGTGAACTCCTCGATGTTGTAGGCGATGTTCCCGCCGGTCCCGCCGAGCGTGAACGAGGGGCGGACGATCGTCGGGAAGCCGATCCGCTCGACCTCGCGTTCGGCCTCGGCCAGCGTCCGCGCGATGCCGCTGGCCGGCGTCCGCAGCCCGATCTTCCACATGGCCTGCCGGAAGGCCTCCCGGTCCTCGGCCTTGTGGATGGCGTCGGCCGATGCGCCGATGAGCTGCACGCCGTACTTGGCGAGCGTTCCGCGTCGGGCCAGCGCGACCGCCACGTTGAGAGCGGTCTGGCCGCCCATGGTGGGGAGCAGGGCGTCGGGCTGCTCCCGCTCGATGACCCGCTCGACGACGTCCGCCGTGATTGGCTCGATGTAGGTCCGGTCCGCCAGCTCCGGGTCGGTCATGATCGTCGCTGGATTGCTGTTGATCAGGACCACCCGGTAGCCCTCTTCCTTGAGGGCCTTGCAGGCCTGGGTCCCCGAGTAGTCGAACTCGCAGGCCTGCCCGATGACGATGGGCCCCGACCCGATCAGCAGGATGGAGCGGATGTCGGTGCGTTTCGGCATAGCGTCCCGGTCACCCGGACCTCGGCAGGCCGTCGCGCGGGGGCGGCGGTGGTTGCAGAAAGGGCGGGACCTGCGGCTCCGGAGCCGGCTTGTTGCCGGGCTGATAGAAGCGGAGGGCCTCCGGAATCCAGGCCTCGATCTGGTTGATTCTGGTCACATCCGAGGGGTGCGTCGAGAGGAACTCCGGGATGGCCGCCTGGGAGCGGAAGCAGAGCTTCCCGATCAATTGCTTCGGACAGCCCGACATCCGCTCCCAAAAACGCACGGCCTCGCGGGGATCGTAGCCCGCCTGGGCCATCAAGCGCAGCCCGATGTAGTCGGCCTCCGACTCCTGCTTCCGGTTGAAGGGCAAAGACACGCCGACCCCGTAGGCCTGCATCGCGCCCATCGCCACGCTGGGATTGATCGCGCCGCTGGCCGAGGCGGCCAACGTGCCGAGTTGGGCGATCTGCTCGAGCAGGCCCCGGCTCATCCGTTCCGCGCCGTGCCGCTGGAGGGCGTGCGCGACCTCGTGCCCCATCACCGTCGCCAGCCCATCCTCGTTCTCGGTGTACTTGAGGATGCCCGTGAACACGGCGACCTTGCCACCGGGCAGCGCGAAGGCGTTGACGATCCTGTCGTCCTGGATGACGGCGAACTCCCAGTGGTATTCCGGTTTGTGAGCGGCCTTGGCGATCCCCGTCCCTACCCGGTGGACCATCTCGTTGATCTCGGGGTTTTCATTGAGCCGGGCCTCCCGCAGGATGGTGCGGAACGCCTGGACGCCCATGGCGATCTCTTTTTCCTCCGAGATGAAGATGAGCTGCTCGCGGGCGGTCCCCGGGGCGCGGACGCAGCCGGCCAGCGCACTGGCCAAGCTCCAGCCCGCGCAGAGCGCCAACGCCCTGCGGGCGCCCAACGCCAGCAGCTCGCGGCGCCCGATCGGGGTTTCAGCCCCCGGTGAGGCGCGAGGCGCGACGGGGACAGGATGGCTCATGGTTACGGCATCCACAAATACATGAACTGCGGGGTGCGGCCTCTGACCATCGCCATCGGGTCCAGGGCAGCCAAGGCAGCCAGGCCGCCGCCCCCGCCCACCAGCCGGGAGTAAATGTTCTGCCGATACTCGCCGGGCCGGTAGTAGGTGACCACCCGGGCTTCCGTGAGCCCCGCCTGCCGCTTGGCCGTCTCGATCGCCTCGTCCAGGTAGCCGACGCTGTCCACCAATCCGAAGGCCTTCGCTTGCTCGCCCGAGTAGATCCGGCCGTCCGCCAGTCGCCGGACCTCATCCGCGGTCAGGTTGCGGCGCCCCTCCTGGACGACCGTCAGGAAACGCTGGTAGAAGTGGTCAATCACACTTTGGAAGATCTGTCGCTCCTCCTCCGTCATCGGCCGGAACGGCGAGCCCATGTCCTTCTTAGGACCGGAGGTCACGGCCGTGGCCTCCATGCCGATCTTCTCCAGGAGCCCGCGCGCGTTGACCGTCAGCATGATCACGCCGATGCTCCCCGTCACGGAGGAGGGATGCGCCACGATCTTGTCTGCGGCGACCGCGACGTAGTAGCCGCCTGAGGCCCCCACGTCCATGATCGAGGCGACGACCGGAATCTTCCGTTTCTCCTTGAACTGCTTGACCTCATGGTGCAGGACGTCGGATGCGGTGACGGTGCCGCCGGGGCTGTTGATTCGCAGCACGAGCGCCTTGACGTGCTGGTCCTCGGCCGCGCGCGACAGCGCCTCCTTGACCTGGGCCACCTGGTTCGGGCGCTCGAACAGCCCATCCCCATCCTGCGCGCTGATCAGCCCGTCCACCTCGAGCAGCAGGACCTTGGCGGACCCGGAGCCGCTGAGGACCTCTTCGCGCAGGGGGCCGGGCCCGGGCAGCAGGTTGATCGTGATGCACCCCGCCAGCAGGGGGGCGAGCGCGGCGCCGGCGAGGGCGACGCTTCTTCGGGATGCGGCGTTAGGCATGGGCTTGCTCCATCATAGCGACAAATTGGCGGAAGAGAGCGGCGGAGTCGTGTGGCCCTGGGGCCGCCTCGGGGTGGTACTGGACCGATAGGACCGGTTGATCCAGGCAGACGATCCCTTCGATTGACTCGTCGTTCAGGCTCACATGGCTGACAGCGACGCGGCCGAACGCGGTGTCCACCGTCGGCAACCCGTCGCGCGCCGACGGGCGCGGTGCCGGAACGCGGACCGCGAAATTGTGGTTCTGGGACGTGATCGCCACCCGGCGCGTCCGGAGATCCAGCACCGGGTGGTTCGCGGCGTGGTGCCCGAACTTCAATTTGTACGTGGGCAGCTCCATGGCCAGACCGAGGATCTGGTGCCCCAGGCAGATGCCGAGGATCGGCCGCCAGCCGATCAATTGCCGGACGGCCTCGATGGCATAGGGCACGCCTTCCGGGTCTCCGGGTCCGTTGGAGAGCAGAATGCCGTCCGGCGCCATCGCCTTCACCGTCTCCGCCGGCGTGGAGGCCGGGACCACGGTCACGCGGCAGCCGACGTCCACCAGCCGGCGCAGGATGTTCTGCTTCACGCCGAAATCGTACGCGACGACCGTGAAGCGGTTGCCGTTCCGCTCGGGGACCGCCGCCCCGTCGCCGGGCCGGTCAGGCTGCCAGGCCCCCGAGCCCTCGGTCCACTCGTAGGCCTGCGCGCAGGTCACTGCGGCGACCAGGTCCCGGCCGACGATCCCGGGCGCGGTCCGCGCCTTCTCGACCGCGCGCGCGGCATCCAGGTCCACGTGCGAGATCACGCCCAGCTGGGAGCCGTGGTCCCGCAGGTGCCGGGTCAAGGCTCTCGTGTCAATCTCTTCGATGCCGACGAGCCGCGCCTCGCGCAGGTACTCGTCGAGCGACCGGTCGGCCCGCCAGTTGCTCGGCCGGCGGCTGGCTTCCTTCACAATGAAACCCTCGGCCCACAGGCGCCGAGACTCCGCGTCCTCCTTCGCGACCCCATAGTTGCCGATGTGCGGACAGGTCATCGTGACGATCTGCCCCTTGTAGGAGGGATCGGTCAGGATCTCCTGATAACCGGTCATGGCCGTGTTGAAGACGACCTCCCCGACGGTCTCGCCCTCGAAGCCGAGGGCTCGCCCGGTGAAGACCGTGCCATCCGCCAGGGCCAGAATCGCGCGCTTCACGGATCCCCCTCTCCGCGCAGCGGGGTCGGGCCGGCCATCCCGGCCCGCGCTTTGACGGCCAGCAGCGCCACGCCCAAACCCAGGTTCACCACGTAGAGCGCCCGGACCACGTGGTGGGTCCGGAAGAAGGCGTCGTAGGCGGCCTTCTTGGCCGCTTCCCCCTGGGCGGCAAAGGCCCGCTCCTGCCGGGCGACCGATTCCGGGCCCAGCACAAACGTGATTAGCGCCGCCACCAGTACCATCGCCGCCAGGAGCCCGATCTCCTCGCGCAGGACCGCCGGCCGCCCGGTCCCGCCCCAGGCCCGGAGCCGCAGCCGGAACGCCAGGCCCGCCCCCAGCAGGATCGCGGCGACCCCGGCCAGCCGATTATACCCGTCGAAGACGCGGGTCAGGAACCGGCCGCCGGGCTCCATCCCGAACGAGTTGAAGACCGCCGGAATCACCGCGGCGACGATCACGATCAGCCCACCCGTCCAGACAGCCAGGGCCAGCAGCTCCACGGTCTGCACCAGGGCCGCCCAACGCTGCATGTGGCGTTGTGGGGATCTGGCGACTTGGTGATCCGGAGACATCCGGCTCCTCCCTTCCCCCCATCACCACATCAGGCTTCCTCACGCCTCGTACACGACCCGTCCGGCAGCCAGCGTGGTGCGCACCCGCCCCTTGACCGTCCAGCCTGCGAAGGGGGTGTTGCGACTCTTGGATCGGAACCGCTGCGGGTCCACGTCCCAGGTCTCCTGCGGGTCCACGATGACCACGTCGGCGTCCGCGCCGGGAGCGAGGCTGCCCTTGGCGAGCCCAAACACGCGCGCGGGCTCGCGCGTCAGCTTGGCCACCGCCGCCTCGAGCGAGAGGACGCCCTCCTCGACCAGTGCCAGGGTCAGTGGCAGGGCGGTCTCGAGGCCCACCACGCCGAAGGGCGCCTCGGCGAACTGTTGCTGCTTGTCCTGGGCGGCGTGCGGCGCGTGGTCCGTCGCGATGACGTCAATGGTGCCGTCCCGCAGCCCTTCCTTGATCGCCTGCACGTCGTGCCAGGTCCGCAGCGGCGGGTTCATCTTCGCCTGGGTGTTAAAGCCGCGCACCGCCTCTTCCGTGAGCGTGAAGTGGTGGGGGCAGGCCTCCGCTGTCACCCGCAGGCCGCGCGCCTTGGCCTCGCGGACGATCCGGACGGACCCGGCCGTGCTGATGTGGGCCAGGTGGAGCCGCGCGCCCGTCAGCTCGGCCAGCGCCAGATTCCGGGCCACCATCACCTCCTCCGCCGCGGCGGGGATGCCTTGGAGGCCCATCTGCGTCGAGACGAGTCCCTCGTTCATGCAGCCGCCTTCCGAGAGGTGCAGGTCCTCGCAGTGGTCCACCACCGGGAGATCGAAGGCGCGGGCGTACTCCATCGCCCGGCGCATCACCAGGCTGTTCATCACCGGTCGGCCGTCGTCGGAGATGGCCACGCAACCGGCCTCGCGCAGCTCGCCGATCTCGGCCAACTCCTTCCCCTCGGAGCCCTTGGTGATCGCCCCGATCGGGAACACGTGCGCGGCCCCCGCCGCCGCGGCCCGCTCGAGGATGAACTCGGTGACGGATTGGTTGTCGTTGACCGGGTTGGTGTTCGGCATGCAGCAGACGGAGGTGAAGCCGCCCGCGACCGCCGCAGCCGTCCCGGTCTCGATGGTCTCCTTGTACTCGAAGCCGGGCTCCCGCAGATGGACGTGCAGGTCCACGAAGCCGGGCAAGACGAGCTTGCCCGTGGCGTCAATGACGGTCAGGGTATGGTTCTTTCGGCCGCTGGCGCCAGCCAGGTTCGGCCCGACCGCCACGATCTTCCCATCCTCGATGAGCACGTCCGCCGGACCGTTGAGCCGTCCGGGGTCGATGACCCGGCCGCCCTTGATGAGAATCGCCATGGTTCCTCTCCGAGCCAGCCGTGAGCAGCAACCAGCGAGGAGCTCAGAGCTGTCGGCTGTTCGCTGTTCGCTATGAGCCTGCGCCCGCCAGCAGGTACAGCACCGCCATCCGGACCGCGACGCCGTTGGCCACCTGGTCGAGGATCACCGAGGCGAAGCTATCGGCCACTTCGGGCGCGATCTCCACGCCCCGGTTGATCGGGCCCGGATGCATGATCAGGACGCCGGGCGCCGCCAGCTTGACCCGCTCGGAGGTGAGCCCGTAGAGCCGGGAGTACTCCCGGATGCTCGGGAACAGGGCACGGCCCTGGCGCTCGAGCTGGAGGCGCAACATCATGATCACGTCCACCCCCCGCAGGGCCTCGTCCAGATGGTAGGAGACGCGAACTCCCAGCCGGTCCAGGAAGGCCGGGATCATCGTCGGCGGCCCGACAGCCCGCACCTCAGCCCCGAGTTTGGTCAGCGCGTAGATGTTGGAGCGGGCCACCCGGCTGTGGGCGAGGTCCCCCACGATGGCCACCGTCAGGCCTCGGAACTCCCTCTTCTTCTCACGCAGCGTAAAGAGATCCAGCAGCGCCTGCGTGGGGTGCTCGTGCCACCCGTCCCCCGCGTTGATCACGGAGGACTTGATCCCCCGTGCCAGGATCTCGGCCGCTCCCGCGGCCGGATGGCGGAGCACGATCAGGTCCGCCTGCATGGCCTCGATGTTGCGCGCGGTGTCGAGGAGCGTCTCGCCCTTGACGACGCTGCTGGCGGAGGGCGAAAAGTTGATCACGTCGGCGCTGAGCCGCTTGGCCGCCAGCTCGAAGGAGGTGCGCGTGCGGGTGCTGGGCTCGAAGAAGAGGTTGACGACCGTCTTCCCCCGGAGCGCCGGCACTTTCTTGATCTCGCGCCCGCTCACCTCCTTGAAGGATTCGGCCGTATCCAGAATCTCCATGATCTCGTCCGGGGCCAGCGCCGCGATCCCGACCAGGTCCTTGCGCTTGAGGCTCATGGGGGCCTCCGCATCATCCTTTGATGATGACCACCCGGTCCTCTTCGCCTTCTTCTTCAAGGAACACGTGAACTTGCTCGTCCCGCGCGGTCGGGATGTTCTTGCCGACGTAGGTGGCCTTGATGGGCAACTGCCGGTGCCCGCGGTCCACCAGCACGGCGAGCTGGATCTCGGCCGGCCGGCCGAGATCCATGAGGCCGTCCATCGCCGCCCGGATCGTCCGCCCCGTGAACAGGACATCGTCCACCAGCACAATGTGCAGGGCTGAGACATGAAAGGGGATCGTGGTCTTTCGCAGGACGGGCTGCTCCTTGCGCAGAGCGAGGTCGTCCCGATACAGCGTGATGTCCAGCTCCCCGATCGGCACCTGCGCTTTCTCGATCTCCTGAATCCGGCGCGCGAGCCGGTGCGCGAGGTGCACCCCGCCCGTCCGGATGCCTACCAGCGCGACGCGCTCGATGCCCTTGTTCCGCTCGATGATCTCGTGGGCGATCCGCGTCAGGGCACGGGCCATCTCGCTCGCATCCATCACCAGCTTTTCGTGCTTCCTGTGGGGGTCCGGTTGCGTCGTCATCGCGCCTCGAGACCTAGAAGGGGCTCGCCAGGACCGGTCAAGAAGCCGCCGGGCATAAAAAAACCTTCTCCCCCATGGCCTGGGCGAGAAGGTGCAGGATGGTGCTGCCTCTCGGGGACGGCGCCTGACCGGCCGCTCCGCATCGGAACGCTCCTTGCTCACCTCGCTGGATGAGCGTTAAAGGTGGAGGCATCTTACGGGAGGGATCGGGCGCTGTCAAGCCGGTCGAGGGCTTGCCCGTCACGCCGGGTTGCGGCTCCGGGCGATCCGGCCGCAGATCGCGCGCCAGATGGGGAGCCGGTCCCGGAGGCCGCAGACCGTTAGGTAGTCCTCGTCCTCCGCAACGGGCGGCCCGTCCATGACGGCGCTCGGGTCTTCCTCTTCGGCCACGTCCGCGACGTGGACCGCGGGCAAGGGGCCGAAGGCCCGGTCGGGGCCGCGCGACGGGCCATGGTGGAAGGCGACGGCTGCGACGACGGCATCGCTCAAGCCCCAGATCCCCAGGCAATAGCCGCCGACGTCCCCGTGGGTGGCGCCGAAGACCTCGAGTTCGGCCTGCCATTCCGGAAGCTGCCGCTCCTGGGCGAGCGCGAGCATCTCGCGGTACCGGTCCGGCAGGTTGCTGGACAGGATGAGCGCGCAGACGTCGTGGATCAGGCCGGCCGTGAACGCGTCGTCCGCGACCGAAGGCGGGGCGCCTTCCTCCTGCGCGATCGCGCGGGCGGCCAGTCCGGTGACGAGCCCGTGCCGCCACAACAGGTCCGGGGAAAAGAACGCATCCGGGCGGTCGCTGAACTGGGAGAAGACCTGGAGCGAGAGGACCAGGGCCTTGACCGTGTCCAAGCCGAGCAAGGCCACCGCCTGGGCCGGGCTCGAGACGCGGCAGCGCAGGCCAAAATAGGCGGAGTTGACGACCTGCAGGATCCGGGTCGCCATGCCGATGTCCTGCGCGATGATCCGGCCCGCCCGCTCGACGGACGCCTCCGGAGACTGGAGCTCGGCCATCAGTTGCCGGTAGAGGGACGGCAGGCTGGGCAGCGCGGACATGCCGCTGACCAGGAGCCGGAGCGACTCGTTGGCGAGCAGATCGCCCACTGCACAGGCGCGATCGACCGCGGTCTTGATCGTCGCGGGGTCGGCCGCCTTGGGCAGGGATTGGTGCGCGGCCCCGAGCGACCGGATGAGCAACTGCTGGTCCTCGGGGCCGGCCAGCACGAAGCGGACGACGTGCGGGTGTCGCGCCTGGACCGCCTTGAGCAAGGTGGCGCCGTCCATGCCCGGCATCCGCAGGTCGGCCAGGATGACGTGGAACGGCGTCCGGTCGAGACAGGCCAGCGCATCCGGCCCGCTGGACACGAAGTGCAGCTCCCACTCGCTCCGGAGCGGGTCCAGGCGCCGGCGCCATGCGGCCAGCGCCGCGGGCTCGTCGTCCACGAACAGCAGGCGTCGCATACCCTTGGGGATTCCGTGAGCTTCGGCTCTCGGCGGCCGCGGGGCAAGTCCCAGCAGGTATATCGGAGAATCCGGGGGCCGCCTTGAATCGTCGTCAGCGGGATGCGGCCGTGAACAGGGTCAGGTCCGGCTTGAGCCGGGCCTGCGGCAGGATGTTCCGATGCATGCAGAAGGTCGGGAGGGCCTCGACCGGGTCAGCGCGCAGCAGCCGGAGGCGCTGCGCCTGGAGCATCGCGCCGAGAAACGCAGGCCCGACCACGAAGGCCAGCCCGCCCGGCGCGAGGCCCGCGGTCATCGAGCGAAGGGCCGAGGCCAGGCGGACGGAGTCGTCGTACTGGTCGAAGGGCAGCCAGAGGTAGAGGAGGTCGGGGCGCTCGCCCAAGACCTGCGACGTGCCGCCGTCGAGCGGCAGGAAGGAGAACCGCGAGGCCCAGTCGAGCCGGTTCGCGTGGGCGAGCCGGTTCCAGAGCGCCTGGGCCTGCTTCTGGGCGAAGGCCGGCCAGCGGTACAGGATCCGATGCGTCCGGGGGCGATCGAGGTGCAGACAAGCGGCGAGCGCGGCCTCGAACCGGACGATCACGATGCGGTCGGCCGTGGCGGCCCTGGCCGCCAGCTCGGACTGTTGCTCCAGCTCATCCTGGAGAAAATCGGCGACGAAGGGCTGGCTGGCAGCTTCCTCGATCTCGCGGTCGTCTTCCGGATAGAGGAGCACGGCCCCGTAGGCCTCCTGGGCTGAGACCTGGGGCGGCGCTCCGGCGAAGAACCCGCGCCACCCCTCCCCGCCTGTCTCTCTTCCCTCCGGAGTCGAGGGGGGCGACGTGTCCGCGATCGCACCCCAGGAGGGCCTGACCGGGATCTCGGTCACGTGCGGGCCATCCCGCAGGACGAGCCGGCCCCGGGCGACGGTGACGCTGCGTGCGCAGGGGGCGAACCCGTTCGGCGCCGGCTTCAGGACGGCAGTCCGGCCGGATCGTCGGCGAGCGTCACCTTCTGCACGATAGGCCCCTGGATCGTCACGCAAAGGCGGCGGTCCGCGTCGAAGTGCCGGCGCGGCGGCTCGGCCGCCGGCAGCCAGGTCACTTCGTGCGACCGGGGCGGATCCATGAAGAGCACAAAGGGGTCGCCGCCCTCCGGCGCGCGCGGGGTGAAAAAGGCGCCGAAGAGCTTGTAGGCCGCCTCGGAGGGATAGGTCGGGATGCCACGGTAGCGGAGCGGGCGCGGGGCCGTCTCGTTCTGATCATCGTAGAGCCCGCGGATCAGCTCGAACGCGGCGGAGCCGGTCCCAGGCAACAACGACTGGAACAGCTCGACGACCGGGAGAAAGTCGATCCGTTCCCAATGCATCGCGCCCATGCAGGCCATGAACCGAACGTGCCGTCCTCGAGGACACAGAAGACGTCCTTGCGGTGGCGGATCGTGGCCCGCCCGCGCCCGTCCAGGACCAGGTCGTCGTCCCCATAGAAGAAGCGGATCTCCTCGAGCGGCACCTGCAGGGCCTGGGCGGCCAGGCGGCGGAGGTCGTCGGCGGTCAGCCGCTGCCAGCCCGGCTTCCTGGACAGGTCGAGCGTGGTCGCGTTCACCAATCCGCCTGGCTTCAGGCCGACCCACTGGCCCCAGTCCAGACGGAGCCGCGCGCGGACCAACCGCACGCGGCCCGGCTCGGTCTCCGCCCATTCGCATTCGTGCAGGGGATTCCCGTCGGGATCGGTCGCCAGGACTCGCTGCCCGTGCGGGCCGTAGAAGACGAAATGCCCGGTCGCGAGCCGCCGGACGCGGCCGCCGCGCGCCGCGAAGTCGGTGGCATCGGCGAGATTGGCTGGACAGGCGAGGGAGCCGGGACGGGAGAGAATCTCGTAGAAGGCCCTATCCACGGACTGCCCTATTCGCGGAGCTGGCCGGACCCGAGCACGATCCACTTGAAACAGGTCAGCTCCTCCAGGCCCATGGGGCCGCGGGCGTGGATGCGCGTCGTGCTGATGCCGATCTCGGCGCCCAACCCAAACTGGTAGCCATCGTTCAGCCTGGTCGAGGCGTTGACGAGCACGGCGCTCGCGTCCACCTCGCGCAGGAAGCGCATCGCCCGCCCGTAGTCGCTCGTCACGATCGCTTCCGTATGCCGCGAGCCGTACCGGGCGATGTGCTCCATCGCCTCCTCCATGTTCTTGACGACCTTGACGGCGAGGATCAAGTCCAGGAACTCCCGGCCGTAGTCTTCGTCAGAGGCCGGCGTCGCGTCCGGGCTGAGCTGACAGGTCTTCGGGCAGCCGCGCACCTCGACTCTCGCCTCCCGGAGCTTGGCGATCAGGTCCGGTAGCAGGGCCCGCGCGATCGTCTGGTGGACGAGCAGCGTCTCCATCGCATTGCAGGTGGCCGGGCGCTGGACCTTCGCGTTCAGGCAGATCCTCTGGGCCATCGCGACGTCGGCATCGGCGTCCACGTAGATGTGGCAGACGCCGGCGTCGTGCTTGATCACGGGAATGCGCGACTCCTCGGTCACGGTCTTCATGAGCGAGGGGCCGCCCCGGGGGATGATCAGGTCCACGTACTGCTCCTGCTTCAGGAGCTCGCGGACGACCTCGCGCTCGGTTCGTTCGACGAACGTGATCGCACCGGCCGGCACGCCGGCCTTCTCGGCGGCCTCGGTCAGGAGGGACGAGATGAGGGTGTTGGATCGGATCGCCTCGGAGCCGCCGCGGAGCACGCAGGCGTTCCCGGACTTAAGGCAGAGGGCGGCCGAGTCGGCGGTCACGTTGGGGCGGGACTCGTAGATGATCCCGATCACCCCGATCGGGACCCGCAGTCGCCCGACCTGCATCCCGTTGGGCCGCCGCCAGAGCCGCGGCGCCTCCCCCAACGGGTCGGGCAGCTTGGCGACCTCGCGCAGGCCTTCCGCCATCTCCTTGATCCGCGCGGGCGTCAGCTTCAACCGGTCGGCGAAGGCTGTCCGCGCCGGTGCCTCCTCCAGGGCTTCCAGATCCTGTTCGTTCGCGGCCAGGATATCCTCGGTCCGCTCGACGAGCCGATCCGCCATGGCGAGGAGCGCCTGGTTCTTGACGGCGGTCGAGACCACGGCTAGCTTGGCAGCCGCGGCCTTCGCCTTCTTCACCAGCTCCTGGACGTAGTCGGCGAGCGGAAGGGGCGGCTGTTCGGGCTCGACCTCCGGCTTGCTGTCGGGGGCGGTTCCGGCGGGCTCGTCCATTGGATCTTCGGGCTTCTCCGAACCGAGGCGCCTCACGGCACGGGCTCTGGCGGCAGAATACCCCGCTGCGGAGAAGGGCGTCAAGGCCGCCATTCTGGCCGAGGCGGTGCCGCGAGCTGAGGCTCCGCAGACCGGGGAGACCATGGGTTACACCTGAGCCGGGCTAAGCCCCCAAGCAGCAGGCGACGCTCCATCTCGCCGCCTCTCGCGAGCGTCTTCAGTGCCCCGCACGGCTCTCCCAGGCCGGTTCTTCCCGCACTCGCAAGGCACACGCCTGGGTCAGTTCAGGGCCGCAAGGATTCTGTCCCGTGTTGCTGCATCGAAGTCCGATCCATAGAAGCGCAGGAACAGCGTGCGGCGTAGCTCGGCGGTCGTCGCATGGGGGTTCGCTGCCAGCACCGAGGCGCGAACCAGCAGTTGAGCGAACCGATGCATCGAACAGCCCATCTTCAGCCGTTCCTCGCCGGACCGCTCCAGCATCATGCTCCGAAAGCGTCGCTCGATCTCCGGCGCCGTATCTCTCACTCGCTTACCTCACGGTAGAGCTCCGCCACGCCGAGGCGATCCGCCCAATAGGTGAGATACTCCCGGTCCAGACCTTGCTGGGAGCCGAGCACATTTCTGGCATCCCGCAACTGAACCTCCGACCGGGACTCCTTGGCCCACACGAGCTTTGAGAGCACCAGATCCTCGGCCGCCACGATGAAGAACTCATGGCCTTCCACGGACACCGCCCGCTTGCGGGCGAATTCCGTGCGCCGATACTCGGTGTCCTTGCGGACCACCATGTCCACTTTGATCACGGAGGCCGTGTGAATGAGGTTGAACATGCCCTTGGACTTGACGGCGCCTTGCACCGCGTCGCGGTCCACATAGAAGTCGTCCCGAAACAGGGCGACGATGCGATCTCCCGTCTGCTCGTCCACCTCGACCACCAGGTCGATATCGCGAGTCATGCGAGGTATCGCATAAAAGTTGGCGGCGATGGAGCCCGTCACCATATAGGGGACACCGGCTGCGGCTAAGCGATGTGTGACTAACTTCAGGACCTCCAGTTCTTCACTCATAGGAAGCCGCCAGCTCCTGCCCATCTCCAACCAGGATCATGGCCGAGTCGCCCCTGGCCAACCAACGCCGCCAGCGCCGCCTTGCTCGACCTCCTGTCGGCCCCCTCCTGCCAAGGGCAGGGAGTACCTCGCGTCATCTGCGAGCCTGCCACAGGCTTGCGGCATCCGATCGCACGAGCAACCAGCGCGGAGGTAGTCTAGAGAAACGCGGGCGCCAAGTCTATCCTGCCGAGCGGTGGAGATCGGCCGTGTCTGAGACAAGATCGCAGATCGCGCCACCGCGATCCGACGCCAGACGAACGTCGTTCTGCCGACCTTGACACTTTTGGAGCCGCCTTGTTAAGGTGGCGCGCGTGCCGAGGTAGCTCAGTTGGCAGAGCACAGCCCTGAAAAGGCTGGTGTCGACAGTTCGATTCTGTCCCTCGGCACCACCGTTCGAGCCCTTCCGCGCTCGAGCGGCACCTGCAGGCCTGTTCCCTCCCGAAGCGGGGCTGCGGTCAATGCCACGATCCGGTGGGTCAAGAACACCGCCCACGGCTTCCGCAACGTCGAGCACTTCAAGACTGCGATCGACTTCCATTGCGGAGGAGTGGATCTCTATCCAACCTACACGAAAGCCTGAAGAGCTCACTTCCGTTTTCCCATGATCTGGTCCTCGATCGTGTCGAAGTTGCGCGAGGGGTGCCCGCGCCGCTACCCGACTGCGTATGGCGAACGGGTGCCCGCGAGGCGCATGGTTCATGGGAGACTTGACAAGAATCATCATAAAACTTGACGGATGTTAGCGCGACCAGATCGGAGCGATGGTAGCCAGGACGATTGACGTTCCGCAGAGGCTCGACAGCCATGACGAAGAGGTCGGACGATGGGCGTCTTCACCCTGCCGGAGCAGGGTCCAGTCTCCTCCTCCAGGCTCACCAAGGCCTTCCAGCAGATCGCACTGTTTCCAGTGCGGGAGATCGAATCTGAAGGTCTTCTATCCTTCGAGCGAGTCGGGCTGTCACCTCTATCCTGATTGCTTCCACGGTCGTGAAAGCCAATCAGCTTCCACGATGATCGCTGGGACACCGATGCGAGCCATCGTCCTCCTGAAAGAGGACCATCGCTTGATCGAGCGGGCGCTCACCCTGTTCGAGCGCCTGGTGGTGGAGACGGAGCAGGGCCGGCTCCCTGACTTGGGGCGATTAGCGCGTCTGACTGAGTTTTTTGAACACTTTGTGGATCACGCCCATCATCGGAAGGAGGAAGAAGTGTTGTTCCCCGCGTTGGAGGAACATGGCCTGCGTCGCGAAGGAGGCCCGATCGGATGCCTGATCAAGGAGCACGCGCAGGGGCGGTCCCTCCTGGCCATCCTCGGCAGCGGGGACCGCACGGATCTGGTCATCGGCGGGAAAGCCTATAGCCAGATGCTGCGGCAGCACATTGAGAAAGAAAACCAAGTGCTGTTTGTCCTGGCCGGCCAGCTCCTGCCGCCGACCGTCCACGATGCGGTCTGGCGGCGGTTTGAAGAGCTGGAAGGGGAACAGGGGTCTCTCCGGGTGTCGGCCGAGCAGTTAGTCCGGCTCCTCGAAGCAGCGCGACACCCCGAACGCCCGCCGGCTTGATCCCGCAGCCCCGTGCGTGCCCACGCCGGCACCAGGGCGATGGTCGGTTGCAGGCGGGCAGCGCCCTTGT
Source organism: uncultured Nitrospira sp. (assembly GCA_964616355.1). GTDB lineage: Bacteria > Nitrospirota > Nitrospiria > Nitrospirales > Nitrospiraceae > CAZTUO01. The sequence continues at coordinate 3,113 of CAZTUO010000028.1, read as the reverse complement.
CCCCCGGCTCACGCCGCATGAGCCCATGCTTCCTTTCATCCGACGGGGCCAACGCGTTGCCATCAGGCCAACGGCCGGCTCGGGCCCGTCGTTGAAGAAGCCCGCAACCAGTTCACACAAGCGGTCGTCGCCGTGACGAGTTCGAGTTGCTCCATGATGGGCTCTCTGGCTCATCCTGGTAAAGCCACGCTGGGCAGGCGGTGCGCAAGCATGCAGGGCGACGGCATCGCTTCAGCCGAGGTCGTGATCATTGGCGCCGGACTCGCCGGTGCGGCCACGGCCTTCTGGCTGGTCCGGCGTGGCATGCGGGATCTGCTGCTCCTCGAGCAGGAGCCTACACCCGGACTCCACGCCTCGGGCCGCAATGCCGCGATGGTTCGCCAGGTGGTGTCCGATTCCGAGATCGCCACCCTGTTGAGGCAGGGAGCAGCCTTCATCCGGGACACGGCCGAAGCCCATCCGTGTCGGACCTTGTACCAGCAGAATGGCTCAATCCTCCTGGCCTGCGACCCTGAGTGGGCGACTCTTTGTCGGGATGCCGCCGTTGCGCAGCAGGCTGGTCTTCCTGTCGAGTGCCTGAGCGTGGGCGAGACGGTCCAGCGCCTTCCGGTGCTCAGCGGAGCCCGTTTCGATGGCGCCCTCTGGTGTCCCTCCGACGGAACGGTGGATGTGGCCGCGTTGCTGGCGCACTATCTCTCCAACGCTGAGAAGGGCGGCGCACGGATCCAGATCGAGTGCCCGGTGACAGGTTTTGAGATTCACTCCGAGCGTATCGTCGGGGTCCACACGATGCATGGTCTGATCCGGAGCCCGATCGTGGTCAACGCGGCGGGGGCCTGGGCGGGTGAATTGGGTCGTCTAGCCGGCGCAGTCTCTGTTGGGCTCCGGTCCTATCGCCGCCACCTTTTCCTTACAAGCCCAGAAGGCTGGATCAACTCGAGTTGGCCGTTCGTATGGGATCTGAGCCACCATCTCTATTTTCGGCCCGAGTCCGGCGGCCTGCTCCTCTGCCCTTGCGATGAGACGCCGTGGCCGCCCGGCACCCCGCCAGTGGATCCTGACATGGCCACCCTGCTAGCCGAGCGGGTCCGCCGTTACGTTCCCGGACTCCAAAGCTGCTCTCTGAAACGATCGTGGGCGGGGTTGCGAACGTTTACCCCGGACTGCCGGTTCGCGATCGGGTGGGACCCCGTTCGGCCAGGGTTTTTCTGGGTGGCCGGGCTGGGCGGACATGGGGTGGCGGCCAGCGGCGCCATCGGTGCATTGGCGGCGGAGCTCATCCTCGCGGGTCCTGAGCGTGCAGCGGGAGTCTTTGATCCCGCCCGGTTTCACATGGAGTCGGCTACCTCGACCTGAAGGCCAGGTTTGCGGGGGACTCACGGGGTGCTGTCGGCGCCGACGGGATCAGTCACCAAATCACCGGATAGAAAGTCCACGGTTCGCCGGCGACCACGTCCCTGCACCGTTCATCGAACCGGAGGAGGGACGGTTGCTGGGGAACGAGGACTTCATCGGGTGGAGGCCCACCCGTCTAAGATGGCGCGCACCCGACTCGCCAACTGCTCGCCTGTGAAGGGTTTCTGCAGGAGTTCTTCATCGCCCTCGATGGCTTGCCTCTGCTCTCCGGGAGAGGGATAGCCGGACATGAGGAGCACAGGAAGGTTCCCGCGGCGACGCCGCACGAGCCTGACCAGTTCCCAGCCACTCAGCTTGGGCATGACGATGTCCGACACCAGGAGATGCAGCGACCCCTGGTGCTGGGCCTCTAGCCGAAGAGCCTCTTCACCGTTGGCGGCTTCCAGGACGGCATAGCCCAAAGACCGCAGAGTCTGAACGGCAAAGCCCCGAACCGCCTCGTCGTCCTCCGCAAGTAGAATGGTCTCCGTGCCGCGGCGGTGGCCCGCCGGGCACTCTGCCTCCAAGGCGCCCTTCGCGACCACCGCGTCGGTGGCGGGGAGGTACACGGCAAAGGTCGTTCCCTGGCCGACAGTGCTCTGGACCTCGATAAATCCGCCAGCTTGTTTCACGATGCCGTCCACGATCGCCAGCCCCAGTCCGGTCCCCTTGCCGACCTCTTTCGTTGTGTAAAACGGCTCGAAGATCCGCGACCGGACCTCATCGGACATCCCAACACCAGTGTCGCTGACGGTCAGGCGGACATACTCTGCGCCATCCTGACGTGGTTGGGCCATCATCGCGGCGGGGACGTTGTCGGTCCTGATACTGAGCGTGCCGCCTTGCGGCATCGCATCGCGGGCGTTCAGGACCAGGTTCAGGATGACCTGTTCGAGCTGGCCGGGGTCCGCCAGCACGCGCTTGAGGTCCGGCCCGGGCACCACTTCCAGCCTGATGCGCTCCCCGATCGCCAAGCGCAACAGGTTGTCCATGGACCGCAGGTGGCCATTCACATCCACGACCTTGGGTGCCGCGACTTGCTGCCGGCTGACGACCAGCAACTGGGCGGTCAGCTCGGCTGCGCGGACCGCCGCTCGGACAATCAAGGCGGCCTCCCGGGCATCGTCGCCGTCCGCCGGCAGGCGAGTGACGAGTCGTTTGGCGTACCCGAGGATGGGGGTCAGCAGGTTGTTGAAGTCGTGCGCGATCCCGCCAGCCAGCCGCCCGATGGCCTCCATCTTTCGGGCTTGTTGGAGCTGCGCCTCGAGCGTTGCCTCCCGCTGGTGGCGCCGATAGCTGTCAAACAGCACGCCAGCGGCGCGGCACAAGACCCCGATCCCGTCCTGCTCAGCTACCGTATATCCGCCGGGGCGGTTCGCCACCCCGATCATCCCCACCACCTCGCTCCCATGCAGGATCGGGACGCCCAGAAAGCACCGCAAGGGTGGATGCCCTGGTGGCAACCCGCCGGCGCGCGGATCGCGGGTTGGGTCGTTCGAGAGAACCGGCTGGCCGACGGTGAGCACTGGGCCGAATAGATTCTCGAAATCCGCGAATTCGAGGCACCCGCGCTCGCGGTACGTCTCGACAGCCTTGTTGTAGAATTGATCCTGAATCCGGCGTGAAAAATGACAGTGTCACGGTTCGAGTTGCTCAATCTGGGCCAAGGCGTACGTCCAAGCCGCTTCCCTCATCCCACTCGAGGGCAGAACCACGCG
>CAZTUO010000027.1:3154-17952 GCA_964616355.1 uncultured Nitrospira sp. | reverse complement strand
GCGGTCAGCGACCACCTGCGCGTATTCCAGTCTCGCGCCTGGCCGGAGATTAGGGCCTGCCCGCTTATTTCCCCATCAACGCGCTGCCAGGGAGACCGACGCGAACGAGGCGCGCCGGCTCCGAGCTGCGCGAGAGCTTGCGATTGCCTAGAAGGGATGGCAGGCTGTCAGCGAAAAGGACCGGGGAGCCACCACGGTTGGTGGCTCCCCGGTAAGGCTCGGGAGACAGCCGTGGGACGAGTTCCGCGGCTAGCGCCTATAGGAGGCGGTCTGGGAGACAGTCCCTTCCATGACGATGCACTGCTGGCCCCAGATATAGGGGATCGCCCAGCTCTTCATCGTCAGGACGATGTCCACCATGACGTCGCCCTTCCCCTTTTCCAGGGCCTGGTCCATCGCACTCTTCCAGTTGACCTGGCCCGTGGGAATCATCCCGAAGACCATGTTGACGCAGTCTTCGCCTTCATAGCGGTCGCCGGGCTTGAGGCCCGTTACGTCCACATTTTTCGTGCTCAAGACGGTGAAGTCGCCGAGCCGGGTCGTGCAGGCCGGCAAGAACAACAGAGTCATGCTGAGCGCGAGCCCGAGGCGCATGCGATCTCCTGACAAGTTCATCTGGACCCCCTTTGCCTGGTCTGAGCACCAAAGCGGTTGCACAACGGCGGTCGCTCCGCGCCCTACATTTTCTTGCCGAATTCTCCCCTGGCCACCTTGCCTTCGACCTTGAAGCAGTGTTGGTTGAACAGGAGGGTAACGACGTTGCTTTCCCAGAGCACGACATCGGCGATCACGTCTCCCTTCGCGCGCTCCAGCGCCCGGTCCATGGCCGTCTTGAAGTTCGGCATCGTGGCGCCCCCGACCGGAATGAAGAGGATACTGGTCGAGCAATCCTCGCCTGTCACCGAGTCGCCCTTCTGCGACAACTGGCTGATGTTCTTCGAGCTGCCCACCGTGAAGTCGCCGATCCGCATGGTGCAGCCAGCGAGCGCCATCGCCAGGACCAGGACCGTGACCGTGGATAGCGTGCCCCGACTCCGTCCCATAACGTCCTCCTTCTGTTTGTCCGCTGCCGCGGTTGTTTCCGAGCCGGTCATTGCGCCGAGCGTGTGATCTGGATCTTGCCCTTCGGGCCCAGGGAATCAGGGGCGGGGAGGATCAACGGCGTCTGGTCGCGATTCAGCTTCTCCGAAGCGACCTTCGTCACCTGGTCCCTGACGAAGTCGTACAGCTCCTCGACCTGGATAGTGCCGTTCCCATCCGCGTCGGCCTCGCCCCGGAGTCCCTTGAGCAGGAAGTAGGTGAAGAGGCCGTGTCCCTGATCATCATAGTCCGAGCTGATCTGGGTACCGGAGGCGGCCGACAGCACCACGGTCTTCTTCAGGGGAAACCAGGTGTCGAGGACCAGCCCCATGGGTCTGGCGCCCGAGGGAAGGACCGACCGCCCGGTGGCGCCGGAGAAGCAGGAGTCGAGCATGACGACGACCTGCTTGGACGGCAGGCTGTCCAGCTTTTCGTAGAGCCGATCCAGCGGGTAGAGCTTGCTGCTGAAGTCGGGATGGCCGTCGTAGGGTACGAGAAAGGCCTTGCCGTTGGAGAGGTTGGGCATGCCGTGACCGGCGTAGTAAACGAAGACCGTGGTGTCCGGCTTGACCTGGCGCGGCAGCCACTCTTCCACGTAGGCCGCCAGATCGCTGGAGGTTGCCCCCTCGTCGAGCAGCACCTTCATCTTCGAGCGGCTGACGCCGGCGACGGATTCCAGGTACGCCGCCATGATCTCGGCGTCGCGCCGCGCGTACCGGACTTGCGGGATGGACTCATCCCGGTATTGCGAGATGCCGACGATCAGTGCCACCGCATCCCGTCCCTTGACGCCCGGTCGCGGCTTCGGGATCTGGTCCACGTCGCTGGCCTTCGTGGGAGGCGGCGCGGCCCCCGGTCTGCCCGGGCCCTTCGTAGAGGCCACCAAGGCCTCCGGCGTTCCCGGGAGAGCGGTCAGCGTGTAGAAATAGACCGGATCGAGGCGATACGTCAGGCGCGCAGAATCCCAGTTGCGGGTCATGATCCGGGTGACCGGCTCGTATCCCTCCTTCCTGATTTCCACGGTGAAGGTCTTCTGCGGGCCGGAGGGATCCCTGAAGGTGACGGGGGAGACGCCGATCTCCTTGCCGTCAATGGCGACCTTGGCTCCGGGAGGATCGGTCCTGACCGTGACCTGCACCGCCGGGTCACCGTGGACGAGTGTCACCGGCGAGAACCCCTCCATGCAACCGGATGCTAACGGGGAAAGCAGAGCCAGCGAGAGAAGCAGGACGGACCGCCGGCCAAGGGGGACCTGAACGGGGGTAGGGGTGCTCATGGAGCCCTCCTCAACAGCTCCGGACGCCGAGGGGCTCCCGGTTGGTTGAGCTAATGACTTAGGGACGGCACTGCTATAGGATGGTGTTAGGGGTGGGATCGTAGGCGGAACCACGATTTTTGTCAAGGCGTCGCTTCAAGAACAGTTGCCGGAGCCTGTTTCAAGATTCAGGTGCAACATCCATGAGCCGGGGGTGATGGCATGTCTGGAATGGCTTCTGGCTCCGGGGAAAGCATGAGTGGGTGCTCCGCTCGGTGGCCATTCGGTCTGTCGCGGGGGGAGCGCGACGAGGGGAGGGAGTGAGCCTATGCGAGCGAACGGCAAGCGTGCCTGCGTCTTGCTGGTGGCAGGGTTCGTCTTAATGGGCAGTCGAGCTGTTGCTGCCGGCTCCCCATTGCCGGAGGCCTGGGTGGAGGCCGAGGGGACGGTTGCCTGGGGGCAGCACGCGACGCTGGATGACGTCCAACGGGGCTCGCTCGATGCGGCACGGCGCGCCGCCCTCGAGCAGGCCGTCGGGACGTTCGTGCGCGGCTCCTCCATCGTCCGGAATTTCCAATTGGCGGACGACCTCGTGCACTCGGTCGTCCGCGGGGTCATCGTGGAGGAGAAAATCATCAGCCGGGGGTCGGTTGACGTGAAGGACGGCGACGGGATGCTGTACCGGACCCGCATCAAGGCCAAGGTCCGTGGCATTCCGGCCGAGCACCGCGGGACGTTCGGCGTCACGGTGACGCTCAACCGGTCCGTCTTCAATGACGGCGACGAAGCCCTGATCCGGATTAGGACCACGGAGGACGCCTATCTGTACCTCTTCAATGTCGCGCAGGACGAACACATTACGGTGCTAGCGCCCAACCGCTTTGAACCGGAGACCCGACTGCGGGGAGGCGCCGAATATGTCTTCCCCTCGGACACGCTCCTCCGGCAACGGGTGAGGCTGCGGACCTGGCTGCTCCCCGGCGCCAAGAAAACCGTGGAGAAGATCAAGGTGATCGTCACGCGGAAGCCCGTCTCGCTGCTCAAGGGGCAGGTGGCGGAAGCCGTCTTCAAGGAATACGAGCCGACCCAGACGGCCTTGCTGATGGACCTCATGCGCGTCCTCGCCGCGCTCGATCCGGCCGAGTGGGCCGAAGCGACGGTCGAGTACGAGGTGCGGAAGTAAGCCGCAGCCCAGCGGTGTCCGCGCCGCTGCCGCGCTCCTCGCTCCCCAAGAATCCGCTGTCCGCGCGCAGCGCTCCCGCTTTGGGGTTAACCCGAAGTCTCCGGCCTCCCCTGGGGCTCGGGGTACGTAGTGATCGCTTTTTTCTTCGAGGCCCGCCGACGGTCTGGTATACTTACCCGGGCTCGCCGTCGGGCGGGCGGAAGCGAAACGGTCTGAGCGAACGGTAGCAAGAAGGAGAAAGGAGGTAGGGTTGATGAGGAGAACGCTTGGTGCCATCCCTGCGGTCCTTTTGGTTGTCAGCCTTCAGGCGGCCGGGGCCTTCGCAGGCACCGCGGATACGGGGCCGGGGTGCGGGCTTGGGAAGGAAGTCTGGAAGGATAGCAAGGACACGGATTCGGTCGGCCACCATCTCCTGATTTCCACGACCAACAACCCCATGATTCCCCTCCAGGCCGGCGGGATCACGACGGGGAGCTGGGGCTGCCAGAACAATCGGAAAGTGTGGACCGAGCACAAGGCGGGCGTGTTTGCCGGCGTCAATTTCGAGAACCTATCGGAGGACATGGCGCGCGGCGGCGGGGAGCACCTGGCGTCCCTGGCGGACCTGCTCGGCGTGCCGGCGGAGCAACGGCCGGCTTTCTTCGCCCTCGCCCAGGAGCGGTACGCGAGCCTGACGGCCGCGGGCCACACGTCGGCGGCCGCTATGATCAAGGCGTTGAACGAGGCGATGGCCGCCCATCCGGTCCTCGCCGAGGTGTCTCCGAACCGCTAACCCCACCGGCCAATGCGCCCGGCTCCCGGCCAGTTATGGCCGGGAGCCCCCTTGCCGCTTGCGACGATCGCCCGATCCCTGTGCTATCCTCGCCCGTGCTTCGCTGCAGCCTGGTCAAGCCATCAGGTCTCATGCTGGCGTTCCTGCTCCTGGCGGCGGCTCCCGCGGCCGCCGGGGGGCCGAAGGAGTATCTGGAGGAATTGATCCGTCAGGCTGCCGAGGAGCGGCTCGCCGAGGAGCGCGAATGGCACCTCCTGCTCCACTACCGCCGCAATTTCACCGGCGGCGTGACGAGCGAGGTGGACGACCCGAGTTTTTTCCTGGCTCCGACTGGCAAGACCGATCCGCAGGCTGAGCTGGAGGCCACGCTCGCGCAATTCTTCTCCGCCGCTCCGCTGGGTCGCCTGCAACAACCAGCACAATGCGCCTTCATCGCCCGCTACCACTGGTTGAAGGCCAGGCTGGCCTTTGACGACCGTCGCCTGCGGCCGTTCGCGTGCGAGCGGTTCGAGGCCTGGCTCGGCGAGCTGAACCCTCGGGGCGTCAGCATGATCTTTCCGTCGGCGTACCTGAACAATCCGGCTTCGATGTTCGGCCACACGTTCCTGCGCGTTGACCAGCAGGGGCAGACCGACCAGACGCGGCTCCTGGCCTACACGATCAACTTCGCCGCCGATGCGCCGGGGGAGATGGGGCTCCTCTACGCCTTGAACGGCATCTTCGGAGGGTTCAAGGGTTTCTTCTCCACGCTCCCCTACTATGTGAAAGTCCAGGAATATCGGGACATCGAGAACCGCGATATCTGGGAGTACCGGCTGAACCTGACCGACGCCCAGCTCCGCCGCCTGCTCATGCATGCCTGGGAGGTCGCCACTGTCTGGATTGATTACTACTTCTTCAAGGAAAACTGCTCTTACCAGCTCCTCTGGCTGCTGGAATACGCCAATCCGGACTGGCATCTTGTGGACCACTTCGCCTTCTGGACCGTGCCGGCCGATACGATCCGGGTCCTGGTCCAGCAGCCCGGGCTGGTCGGCGAGGTGGTGTACCGGCCGGCGCGCAGCACGCAGATCCAGCGGAAGCGCGCGACGCTCTCCGCGGAGGAACGGCCCTGGCTGGGACGCCTCGTGGAGGAGCCGGCCGTGGCGCGCTCCGAGGACTTCGCCCGGCTCCCGGTGGAGCGGCAGGCCTTCCTGCTGGACCTGGCTTCGGATGTCCTGCGGTACAAGGCCGCAACGGACGAATCCCGCGCCAAGACCTACAAGGACCGGAACCGGGACGTCCTGGTCGCGCGCAGCGGGCTCCGGATCGCCTCGCCCGCGTTTTCGGTAACACCGTTCACCGAGCCGCCCGAGCAGGGCCATAAGACCTCCCGGGCTGGTCTAGGGCTGGGCTGGCGGAACGGCGATTTTTTCCAGGACCTGAGCCTCCGAGCCGGCTACCATGACCTGCTGGACCCGGAGCCGGGGTACAATCCCGACGCCCAGATCGAGGTGCTAGCCGCGAGCGTCCGCCACTACAGCCAGCGCCACCAGTCCCGGCTGGAGAAGCTGACGGTGGCGAACATCCTGTCCCTCTCCCCGAGAGACGAGGTGTTCCGTTCCCCCTCCTGGAAGGTCAGCGGCGGCTGGGAAACAGTCACCCGGCCCACCTGCCGCTACTGCGGGAACGCGAACGTCAACGGCGGCCTCGGCGCGGCGGTGGAGAGCCGGCTCTGGCGGCGGGAGGTCTATTTCGCCTTCGCGGAGGCGGATGCGAACTACAGCCATGCCTATGAAGCGAACCACCGGATCGGAGGCGGCGGGACCGTGGGCCTGCTGGCGACCCTGTCAGACCGGTGGAAGCTCCTGGTCTCCACGACCTACCTCCGGTATCCTCTCGGCGAGCGGTCGGACGACTTCCGCTGGTTCTTCGGGACCCGGTATACGCTGCACCAGAACCTGGCCCTGCGCGTCGAGTACCATCGGCGCTATGATGACTCGCAGGCGGTGTTTTATATTCAGGCCTTCTTTTGACGAAGCTGTCAGTCGGGAGCGCCGCGCGGTGTCGTCCTTTCTCGATCGCCTGTTCGTCTATCATCCGGCGCCCTGGATCGAGCGGGACTGGGCCCGCGTCTCCCAACTGCCCCTGGAGGATGTGTGGTTCGAAGCCGCCGACGGGCCCAGGCTGTTCGGGTGGTACGTCGAGGCGCCGGGTGCCCGGGCGACCCTGCTTTGGTGCCACGGCAACGCGGGCAACATCATTCACCGGCTCGACAACCTCGCCTTTCTCTTCCAGGCGGGGCTCTCGGTCTTTCTCTTCGACTATCGCGGCTACGGGCGGAGCGGGGGGGCTCCGTCCGAGGAGGGGCTCTATCGGGACGCGGAGGCCGCCGCGCGCTATCTCGAGCAGGTCAGGCAGGTGGCTCCGAGCCGTCTTGTGCTGTTCGGGCGCTCCTTGGGGGCTGCCGTGGCCGGGGACCTAGCCGGCCGCCGGCGGTCGGCTGGCCTCATCCTGGAATCGGCCTTCCCCTCCGTCGCGTCCATTGCCAAGACGCATTACTACGGGCTACCCGTCCATCTGCTGCTGGAGGCGCGGTTCGACCTGATCAGCCGCCTGCGGGCCGTCACCGTGCCGATCCTGGTCGTGCACGGCGACCGGGACGACCTCATTCCACCGGATCTCGGCCAGCAGGTCTTCGCTGCCGCGCCGGAGCCCAAGGCCTGGTATCTGGTCCGGGGCGCAGGCCATAACGATCTCTACCAGGTCGGCGGCGCGGCGTACTTTCAGCGGCTCCAGCACTTCGTGGACGAGGTCGTGCGGTGACCCGGCGCATTGATTTCGGCGGGACGGGACCGTTAGAGTAAGCGGAGACGTGCGCGGCGCGGCCTCGCCGCAGCCGCGCGGTTTTCTCGGAACGGCTGGGTGATGAGTGGATCGAGAACCGAAAGGAGGCATAACCATGAAGCATGTGGCGCTATCCGTCGGGGTGCTCTTGACCTGTCTCTTGACCCTGGCAGCCTGCGAACAGAGCAAGCCGACCGGCGAAGCGAAGAAGGAAGGCAAACCCGAGGCCACGCAGGAGGCGAAAAAGGAGGCGACCGAGCAGGGCGCGACGACCGCCCTGATGGCGCCGGCGGGCTCGGCCGGCCGGATGCAGAACGACGAGGGGGTCGGCCACTTCGAGCAGGGGCACTGGGATGTGGCCGAGAAACATTTCCGTGACGCGATCAAGGCCGATGCTAACCTGGCCGTCGCGCACTTCAACCTGGCCCTGGCTCTGGACAAGCAGGGCAAGCACGAGGACGCAACGGCCTCGTTCAAGAAGGCGGCCGAGCTCGCGCCCGACAATGCCAAGATCACGCAGTCGCCGATCCTGAAACAGCACACCGGCTCGTGAACGCCCGCCTCGTTCGCACTGGCCTGCCTGGCGTCTCTTCCCTGTTGGCTGATCGACGAGGATTCTGGTAAAGTGCGCCGACCTGTGTCAGCTCTGGCGGTCGGCACGATGGGCAGTTTGACGTCGAGGGAGGCGATCGCCGTGGTCCGTGCACCGATGAGAGGCCGGGAGGTTGGAGGTGAGACGACGGGAGCCAGGCGTGCGGGGAGTGAGCAGATGGCTGGCGAGCGCGGCGCTCGTCTGCGCAACAAGCGGCTGCGCCGGCCTGGACGAGTTGGGGCTGGAACATCAGCCCACCACCTGGCTCCCGGATCTCCTGGTCGGTGCGCCGGAGACGCCGGCCTCCCCGTTTGCGTTCCTGGTCGCCACTGAACCGGCCCCGGATCCCGCGGACGCAGACCGCGCCACGTTGCCCGCCTCCGACTCGCCGCCGCCCCTCGCGCAGGCCCAGGCCCCCGCGCCGGCCGGGAACGACCCACCCGCGCCAGTCCCCGACAAAACCACTCGGGGGCCGGCCACCGGCGGAGCCCCGCCCCCTCCAGCCGACCAGCCGGCCGCGGAAGAGGAGTTCGTTGATCCCTTTGCCAGGGAAGGCGAAGCTGGCGCCGCGGCGGTGGAGGTCTCTGATCCGTGGGAGCCCTTCAACCAGGCCATGTTCACGTTCAACCGGAAATTGGACGAGTACGTCCTGAAGCCGGTCGCGGAGATCTATGACAAGATTGTGTGGGATCCGCTGGAGTTCGGGATTCAAAACGCCTTTCACAACATCCGCTTTGTGCCGCGTCTGCTGAACAACCTGTTCCAGGGCAAGGTCGCGGGGGCGGGGATCGAGCTGGGCCGCTTCGTGATCAATTCCTCCTTCGGCATCGGGGGCTTCTTCGACTTCGCCGGCGAGGTGTTCGAGCTGAAGACCCCGGACGAGGACTTCGGCCAGACCTTAGGCGTCTACCACGTCAAGCCGGGGCCCTACCTCGTGATCCCGTTTCTCGGCTCCTTTACCCTCCGGGACGGCGCCGGGTACGTCGTGGACCTCTTCCTGGACCCCTTCAACCTCCTGGTGTTTCCGTTCATCACCGTCAACGATTGGCCGCAGGCGGTCACCAACACCGACACGATTACCTTCTCGCAGATGGGCATTCGCGCCGGGTACATGGTCAACGAGCGCTCGATCAACATCGACAAGACGTTCGAGGGCTTCGAAAAGGTGACCGTGGACCTCTACGGGGCGGTCCGGAGCGCCTACCTGGAGCGGCGCGCCAAGATGATCCGGGAGTAACGCTGTGTCGGGCGATTGGGCGCCGTGGCGTGCTCAGCGAAGGATGCCCAGCTCCCGGCCCACCTTCGCGAAGGCGGCCACCGCGCGCTCGAGCTGCGGGCGGGTGTGCGCGGCCGACATCTGCACGCGGATGCGCGCCTGGCCCTTGGGCACGACGGGGTAGCTGAAGCCGATCACGTACACGCCTTCCTGGAGGAGCCGGTCCGCCATGCGGGCGGCCAGCGCCGCGTCGCCGAGCATGATCGGGATAATCGGATGCTTGCCCGGGATGAGGGTGAAGCCCAGGGCGGCGAGCTGGCGCCGGAAGAATGCGGTGTTCTCGGCCAGCGTCGCGCGGAGGGCGTCGCCCTGCGCCACCAGCTTCAGGGCCTGGAGCGCGGCGGCCGCGACCGGCGGGGGCAGCGCGTTGGAAAAGAGGTACGGCCGCGACCGCTGGCGCAATAGCTCGATGATCTCCGCCCGACCCGACGTGAACCCGCCGGCCGCGCCACCCAGGGCCTTCCCCAACGTGCTCGTGATCAGGTCCACCCGGTCGGCCACGCCGAAGTAATCGGGCGTGCCACGGCCGGCCTTCCCCAGGACGCCTGTGGCGTGGCTGTCGTCCACGACCACCGCGGCGTCGTAGCGCTCGGCCAGCTCCACGATCGCGTCGAGCCGGGCCAGATCCCCGTCCATCGAGAAGACCCCATCGGTGGCGATGAGGCGGAGCCGGCACCCGGCGGCCTCCTTCAGCGCGGCCTCTAGTTCGCCCATGTCCGCATGGGCATAGCGGAATCGCTTGGCCTTGCAGAGGCGGATCCCGTCAATGAGGCTGGCGTGGTTCAGCGCGTCGCTGATGACCGCGTCCCGCTCGTCGAGCAGCGCCTCGAAGAGCCCGGTGTTCGCGTCGAAGCAGGAGCCGTAGAGGATCGTGTCGCCGGTGCCGAGAAAGGTGGTCAACGCCTGCTCGAGCCGCTTGTGGAGGTCCTGCGTGCCGCAGATGAACCGCACGGAGGCCATGCCGTAGCCGTGCTGCTTGAGTCCCTCTGCCGCTGCCTGGACCACGTCAGGATGGTTCGCCAGCCCCAGGTAGTTGTTGGCGCAGAGGTTGAGCACCTCGCCTGGTCCGTGGGGCTGTGCGACGCGGATCTCGGAGCCCTGCGGCCCCAGGAGCTGGCGCTCGGTCTTGTAGAGTCCGGCCGCCCGGATCTCCGCGAGCTGCGCCTCGACGACCTGCTTGAGTGAGCCGTACGCCATGCGCCAATTCTAATACATTCGTCCTGCCGCCGTCAGGGCCTTTGCGGTCGGACTTGCGCCACAGGCCGCGTTTGACAAGCCGCCGCGCCCGCTGTACCATGCGCACCCGTGCCGCGTCGCTCGCGCCGTCCATCCTGTCCCCAAGACCGCGGTCGCTCGGAACTCCACCGCGCGTACCATCGCCTCCCGTGGCTCATCATCGGCATGACCGTCCTGGCCTTGGGCATCGGGGCGGTCGCGCTCACGTACCTTGAAGCCCGGCTGGTGGCGACGGCCGGGGAGAGCCTGGCCCTGGCGGCGGCCGACCTGGCCGACAAGGTGGATCGGATAGTCTTCGAGCGGGCTGGCGATGCCCGGATGATGGCCCGGGCCTTCCGGGACAAGCTGCAGGATCCGGCCTTCCTCACCGCCTACCTGACCTGGATGAAGGAGAGTTATCCCGCCTATCGCTGGCTGGGCGTGACGGACGCCCGGGGTCGCCTGGTCGCTTCCACCGATCCCGCGCAGGTCGGCCAGGACCTGAGCCGCAGTGACTGGTTCGAGGCTGCCCGGACGGGCGGAGCGACTCAAGTGACCGACGTGGACGTGGTCAGCGGCGAAGGAGCGGACTCGATCACCGTTACCGAGGCGATCCGCGGCCCGGCGGGGGAGTTCCGCGGTGCCGTCACGACGCGAGTCGGGCTGCCACAGCTTGAAGAGGCGGTGACCGAGTCCATCCGGAGGCTCCAGGAACGCGAGGGCTTCTTCGGGACCGTCGCCTATCAGTTCCTGTCGGCCAAGGGCGTCGCGTTCATTGACTCCGAAGGGCGGCCCAAGGGCCGCATGAACCTGAAGGCCCTCGGGCTGCCCTCGGCCCGGCTCGTCGAATCGGGCCATTCGGGCTATGTCGAGGAGCAGCATGCCCGCCGCCAAGTCCCAGTCATCACGGGCTATGCGCAAACCGGTGGCCCTCGGGGGCTCTCCGGGCTCCGCTGGGGGCTTCTGGTGCGGATGGATCGGCGGGACATCCTGGCACCGGTCCATGCGGTCCTCTGGAAGGTCGGGCTGGCGGGGCTGATCGTCTGGGGGCCGCTCCTCGGCCTCCTGGTCTGGATGACCGGCCGGCTGCGGGCGGAGTGGGCCACGGCCCAGGAGCGCGGCGAGCGGCTCGCCGCCATCCTCGCCAGCATCGGCGATGCGGTCATTGTGACCGATGAGCAGGGGCGGGTCGCCTTCATGAATCGCGTGGCGGAGGGCTTGACCGGATGGGCCGGCGCGTCGGCCCAGGGGCGACCGCTGGACGAGGTCTTCGTGATTGTCAACGAGACGACGCGTCGGGCCGTCGAGAGCCCGGTCGCCCGGGTGCTGCGCGAGGGGCTCATCGTCGGGCTGGCGAACCACACGGTGCTGATCGCCAGGGACGGCACCGAGCGGCCGATTGACGACAGCGGGGCGCCGGTGCGGGACGAGGCGGGCCGGCTGACCGGCGTGGTCCTGGTGTTCCGCGACATCTCGGAACGCAAGCAGGCCGAGCGGCGGCTGGCCGCCCAGTACGCGGTCGCCCACGTGCTCGCCGCCTCCCCGTCGGTGCACGAGGCGAGCGGCCAGATCCTGCGGGCGGTCTGCGAGAGTCTGGACTGGGCGGTCGGGGCGTTCTGGGTCGTGGACCGCCGCGCCAACGTGCTGCGCTGCGCGGACGTCTGGCACAAGCCGGCTGCCGCCGTCGCCGGGTTTGCCCGGGTGACCCGAGAGCGGACCTTTGCGCCCGGTGTCGGGCTGCCGGGCCGCGTCTGGGCCAGCGAGCAGCCGGCTTGGATCCCGGACGTGCTCCGCGACGGCAACTTACCCCGCGTCGCCGCCGCGGAGCAGGAACACCTGCACGGCGCCTTCGGCTTTCCCATCATGCTGGGCAAAACAACACTCGGCGTCCTCGAGTTCTTCAGCCACAAGATCCAGCCGCCGGACGAGGCTCTGCTCCAGATGCTGGGCGCGATCGGGAGCCAGATCGGCCAGTTCATCGAACGGAAACAGGCCGAGGAGTCGTTGCAGCACCGGCTGCAGATGGAGCGGCTGCTGGCGACGATCTCGGCGGACTTCGTGAGCCTGCCGGCCGACGAGCTTGAGCAAGGCTTGGCCCGCGCGCTGCGCGCGCTCGGGGATTTTCTCAATCTCGGACGGGCCTATGCTTGCCTGCTGGACGAGGACGGAGCGCGGGTCCAGGCCGTGGCTGAGTGGTGCGCGGACGGGATCGGCTCGGAGCGCGAGGCGCTCCGGCAACGCTTCGGCAACACGTTCCGGTGGTGGAAGCAGAAGTTGGAACGGGCGGAGACGATCCACGTGCTGTCCGCCGACGACCTGCCGCCGGAGGCCACCGCCGAGCGCGACTGGCTCGCAACCCAGGGGATTCAATCCCTGCTCGTCGTGCCGATGATCGCCAACCAGGCTCTCGTTGGCTTTGTCGGGTTCGAGGCTGTCAGGGCGCCGCGGGTCTGGCCCTCTGAGGACCAGGTACAGCTCCGGCTGGTGGGGGAGCTCTTCGCCAGCGCCGTCAGCCGGAAGCGGGCGGACGACGCGCTCCGCCGGAGTGAGGCCCAGTTGCGCCATTCGCAGAAGATGGAGGCCGTTGGCCGCCTCGCGGGCGGAGTGGCCCACGATTTCAACAACCTCCTGACGGTCATCCACGGATACAGCAATCTGTTGCTGCAACGTCTCAGCCACGACGAGACCCTGCGCCGATATTCCCGGGAGATCAAGGAGGCCAGCGAGCGGGCGGCCTCCCTGACCCAGCAACTGCTGGCCTTCAGCCGCCGGCAGATGCTCGAGCCCAGGGTGCTGAACGTCAACGAGACCGTGGCGGCCATGGACTCGATGCTCCGGCGCCTGATCGGCGAGCACATCGATCTCGTGACGATCCTCGGCGAAGGGCTGGGGCTGATCAAGGCCGACTCCAGCCAGATCGAGCAGATCGTCATGAACCTGGCGATCAACGCCCGCGACGCGATGCCCGACGGCGGCCGGCTGACCATCGAGACCGCCAACGTCCAGCTCGACCAGGCCTATACCAGCCGGCATCTCGGTGTGCATCCGGGCCCCTACGTGATGCTGGCGGTAACCGATACGGGACACGGGATGGACGCGGAGACCAAGGAGCGGATTTTCGAGCCCTTCTTCACGACCAAGGAGCAGGGTAAGGGGACGGGCTTGGGCCTGGCCACCGTCTACGGCATCGTCAAGCAGAGCGGCGGCACCATCTGGGTGTACAGCGAACTGGGACGCGGCACCACGTTCAAGATCTATTTCCCGCGCGTGGTGGACATCCTGGAGACCCCGCGGCTGGCGCCGCGGTCGGAAGGGCCCCCGGCGCGGGGCACCGAGACCATCCTGCTGGTCGAGGACGAGGAGGCGGTCCGCCGGTTGGCGCGCGAGGCGCTGGAGGGCGCCGGTTACCTGGTGCTGGAGGCGCGGCACGGGGCCGAGGCGCTGGCCGTCAGCGACCGGCATCCGGGTCCCATTCACCTGCTGGTGACCGATGTCGTG
Organism: uncultured Nitrospira sp.; assembly: GCA_964616355.1. Classification (GTDB taxonomy): domain Bacteria; phylum Nitrospirota; class Nitrospiria; order Nitrospirales; family Nitrospiraceae; genus CAZTUO01. The sequence continues at coordinate 4,255 of CAZTUO010000027.1, read as the reverse complement.
ATGCCGCGGATGAGCGGGCGGGTGCTGGCGGGCCAGCTCCGCCTCCGGCGGCCGGAGACGAAGGTGCTCTACATGTCCGGGTACACCGACAACGCCATCGTGCACCAAGGCGTGCTGGACGAGGGCACCGCCTTTCTCCCCAAGCCCTTCTCGCCCGACGGGCTGCTGCGGAAGGTCCGGGAAGTCCTGGATCGCCCATCAGACGGATAGCGAAGAGGGAGCTGCGACGAGCTCGGAGGGTGGGCTGTTGGCCGCCTGCTCGGCGCTGTTCGCTACGGCAGCAGGACCACCTTCCCGCACTGGCCCGAGGTGACCAGCTCGAACCCGCGGGCGAAGTCCTCCAGCGGCAGGAGGTGCGTGACCACGGGCCGGATGTTCAAGCCGGCCTTGAACAGGCCCGCCAGGCGGTACCAGGTGCGAAACAGCCGCCGCCCGGTGACGCCGTACACCCGGATGCCCTTGAAGATGATCTCGTTCGGCAAGTCGAAGCAGACCGGCCCGGCGGAGATCCCGAACAGCGTCACGCGGCCGCCGTTCTTGACCGCCCGGAAGGCCTGGTGGAGGGCCCCGGGGTCGCCGGACATCTCCAGCGCCGCGTCCACCCCTTCGCCGTCAGTGACCTCCTGGATCACCGCTGCAATCTTGTCCGGCGGGTCGGTCTTCGCGTTGAGCGCGTGGTCCACGCCGAGCCGCTTGGCCAGATCGAGCCGATAGTCGCTGATGTCGGTGGCGATGATGACCGCCGCGCCGGCCACGCGGGCGACGGCGGCGGCGAACAGCCCGGTGGGGCCGCACCCGGTGATGAGCACCGACTGGCCGGCCAGGTCCTCGGCCAACGCGGCGTCCACGGCGTTCCCGAGCGGCTCCTGGACGCAGGCCAGCTCCGGGGGAATGTCCCGGGACGTCTTCCAGAGGACGCGCTCGGGCAACCGCACGTAGTCCGCGTGGGACCCGTCCCGGTCCACCCCGAGGATCTCGTAGCGCCGGCAGACGTGGGCCTGGCCGGTGCGGCACTGGAAGCAGGTCCCGCAGGTCAGGTGGGACTCGGCGGCGACATAGTCGCCGACTGCGATTGCGGAGGTGCCCGGGCCGACCGCGACG
>CAZTUO010000027.1:1666-3109 GCA_964616355.1 uncultured Nitrospira sp. | reverse complement strand
GGGGCGGGCGGATCCGCCCGCGCGCCCAGTCGTCCCACCGGTAGATGTGCGCGTCAGTGCCGCAGAGGGAGGTGGCCTTGACCCGCACCACCGCTTCCCCGGGCCCGGGGGTCGGCTCCGGCAGGTCCCGGAGGATGAGGCCAGGAGCCGGCTCCGCTTTCACGAGCGCCTTCATGCACCCATTATCGCACAGGGGGTGGGTCCGCGCCATGCCCTTGACCGCGCGGGCGCCCTCCCGGTAGGCTGAGCAGGCGCGCGACCGGATCGAGCAGGGAGCAGCGCGCGAGAGGGGATTGGAATGAATTGGAGCAAGGCGCTCGACAACGGCGGGTTGTGGTGGGCGACGAGGTCTTCATCAAGTTCGAGGTCGAGGCGATCAAGGCCAAATCCAAGAGCTAAGCGATGAGCGTTGCTCTGTGCAGGACGCGGAGCGTCGCGGTGTTGGTCGCCGCGGGGCTGCTCGGCGCCGCGGACGGCTGGGCGCTGGAGTTTACCGCTGACCAGATCACGAAGATCAACGGCCACAGCCGCAAGGCGAACATCTACTACCGGGACGACCGGTGGCGGCTCGAACACCACGATCTGGGGCCGGTCAACGTGACCATCGTCCGCAAGGACAAGCAGGTCATCTGGCTGCTCCTGTCCCGGATGCGGCACTTCAAGACCCTCCCCTACGATCCGGAGCAGGCGCCCAAGGTGAGCGAGCGGCTGGACGGGGAGGTGTCCCGCGAGGAAATCGGCACGGAGACGCTGGATGGGCATCCGACGACGCTCTACGAGGTGACGGTCCGGCAGGCGGACGGCAGCACGCCCGTGGTGTACTACCAATGGCTGGCGACAGACATCCGATTTCCGTTGCGGCTCGCCCGGAAGGACGGGAGTTGGCAGGTGGAGTATAAGCACGTCAAGCTGAGACCCGTGTCCGACTTCCTGTTCGAATTGCCGGTGAACTTCCGGCCGCTCGAGGAGTTCGATCGTCCCGGCGGACAGGCTCCGAAGCGCGGGAAGAGCCAGCAACCGGTGGAGCCGGGGCCGATGTAAAGGGACAGTGGTGAGGGCCGGGCGGATGGACGCGAGGGCGACGAGGGGGAGACGAAGCGAAATGCGGAGAAACGTGAACGCGGTGGTGGTTGGCTTGGTCGGCATCGCCCTCGTCGCGGGCGCGGCGCTGGTGTGGGGCGAAGATGTCGCCGACATCACGGTGGAGTGGACGCCGGAAGGGAAGAAGCTCGCGGCCGAGCGGGCGAAGCTGCCGGCCTTTGACGACATGGTCCTCGTGCCCGCGGGCTGGTTCCTGATGGGCAGCGACAAACGGGTGGACCGGCTGGCCTATCCCCCCGAGATGCCGCAGCGGCGGGTCTATCTGGATACCTTCGAGATCGACAAGTACGAGGTCCGCATCGTAGCCGACGGCGATGCGTCCCTTGCCGCGGATGCCGAACA
>CAZTUO010000027.1:0-1656 GCA_964616355.1 uncultured Nitrospira sp. | reverse complement strand
CAAGTACGAGGTCACGACCGTCCAGTTCCTGCGGTTCGCGCTCGCGACCGGCCGGCCGCCGCTGGTGGACTGGCGCTACGACGGCGGGAACTTCCAGGAGGCGATGGCGACCCATCCGGTCATGCACGTGACCTGGTACGACGCGGACGCCTACTGCCGCTGGGCCGGCAAGCGCCTGCCGACCGAGGCCGAGTGGGAGAAAGCCGCGCGCGGCGAGGACGGCCGGATCTACCCCTGGGGGAACCAACCGGCGGGCCTCTCCCGCGCGAACTTCGGACGGACGGGACTATCCGGCCCGGTGCGGGATCGCCCCGAACGGCTTCTGCTCTACCCGCCGATCATCTCGGTGACCAAGTACGAGAACGCCGTGAGCCCTTACGGCGTCTTTCAGATGTCCGGCAATGTCGCGGAGTGGGTCGCGGACTGGTACGATCGCGACTACTACAAGAAGGCCCCGGACCGGAATCCGAAGGGGCCCGAGCGGGGCACCCAGAAAGCCTTCCGCGGCGGTGGCTGGATTGACAGCACTCCGAGCGTCCGCGCCGCCCAGCGCAACGGCGCGGATCCGAACACCAAGATGAACTGGCTGGGCTTCCGCTGCGCGCGGGACGTGAAGAATGCCGAAGGGGCGTCGGAGTCGGTCCCGGCCGCCAAGCCCTCAGGGCCAGGGTTGTAATCCCGCCCGAGCTCCGCGAGCCCATGTTCGGCAGGCGCGCTGAGGACTAGCGTCGCCTCTTCTCCTCGAGTCGCGCCCCGGCCCGCTCGGCGGCTTCCTTGACCAGCACCCCCATCCGGGGGTGGCTGGGCTCCAAGTCCACCGGCAGGCCGTGGCTCCGGAGCGCCTCGCTGGCGATCGTGCCGAGCGAGGCGACGACCATGCGTCGGAGCGCGGCTTGAAACGCCTCCGCCCGTCCCTCTTCGGCCAGCAGCCGCATCACGTGCTCCACCTGTGCCGCGTTGGTGACGAGCAGCACGTCCATCCGGCCGTCGAGGATCTGGGCCAGGAGCTGCCGGAGCGGGCCGGTGTCCTCCGGGAGGGCCCAGCGGTAGACGGGCACGCGAGTGACCAGCGCGCCGCGCGCGGCCAGGCCCGCGAGCAGCTCGGGATTCGTCACCCCGTATTCTTGGACTGCCACCCGGCGGCCGGCGAGGGAGCCGTGCGCGTCCAGCGCGCGCAGGAGGTCGCGCCAGGTGTTCGGCTCGGGCACGGTGACGGCGGGAGCCAGCCCCCACTCGCGCAGGGCGGCGACCGGCTTGGGCCCCCGTGCGACCAGAGTCGTCCGAGCGAGCGCGGCCCGGACGGCCTCCGGCGGGTGACGGGCCTCGAGCAGCGCGACGAGCGCCCGCGCGCCCACCCCGGTGAGCAGGATCAGCAGGTCGCACTGGCCCGCCAGGAGCTGCTCGCCGAATCGGAGCGCTTCGACGTTGTCGTCGAGCGGGACCTCCCGCAGGGCGGGCGCGACGAAGGGCTCGCCGCCGTGCCGGCGGATGAGGCCGGCCATCTCCCCCGCCATCCGGCTCTCGAACGCCGCGACGCGGAGGCCGGCAAATCCGGGCCGCTCGGCCATGGTGCCCCTACTTGGCGGCCGCGTCCATCGCGCAGCGGAAGCCGGTGGATTCGTTCCGGTTCAGCGGATCGCTTTTGACGCGGGTGAA
>CAZTUO010000026.1:8952-18013 GCA_964616355.1 uncultured Nitrospira sp. | reverse complement strand
AAAGCCCGATCGGGACGGGCGGCGGAGGCGCCCGGGCGCGAGGCGGCGGCGCCCATGCTCGAGATCTACGACACGACGCTGCGCGACGGGGCCCAGGCCGAGGACGTGACCTTCTCGGTCGAGGACAAGCTCCGGGTCGCGCAGCGGCTGGACGACCTGGGCGTGCACTTCATCGAAGGCGGCTGGCCAGGGGCCAACCCCAAGGACATCGAGTTCTTCAAATTGATCAAGACCGTGCCGCTCGCGCACGCGACTGTGGTGGCCTTCGGCTCGACCCGCAAAGCCAGCCATGCCGTCCACAAGGATCCGAACCTCCAGGCGCTGCTGGCGGCGGACACCCCGACGATCACGCTGTTCGGCAAGAGCTGGGCGCTCCACGTGACCGAGGCGTTGGGCATCTCGCTAGCGACGAACCTGGAGATCATCGGCGACTCGGTCGCCTACCTCCGCGACAAGGGCCGGCGGGTCTTCTACGACGCGGAGCACTTCTTCGACGGGTACAAGGCGAACCCCGACTACGCGCTCGAGACGCTGCGGCGGGCCGTCGCCGCGGGGGCCGAGCGCGTCATCCTGTGCGACACGAACGGCGGGACCATGCCCTGGGAGATCCGGGAGATCGTCGCGGCGGTCCGCCGGGAGTGCCCGGTGCCGCTCGGCATCCACGCGCACAACGACACCGAGATGGCGGTGGCCAACTCGCTCGTCGCCGTCGAGGCCGGCGTGGTGCAGGTGCAGGGGACGATCAACGGGATCGGCGAGCGGTGCGGGAACGCGAACCTCTGCTCCATCCTCCCGAACCTGGAGCTGAAGATGAAGCGCGCGGTCCTGGGCGGGCGCCGGCTGGCCAACCTGCGTCAAGTCTCCCACTTCGTTACCGAGATCGCCAACCTCATGCCCAACAAGCACCAGCCCTATGTGGGCGATTCCGCCTTCGCCCACAAGGGCGGCGTGCACATCCATGCGGTGCAGAAGAATCCAGCCACCTACGAGCACGTGATGCCGGAGCGGGTCGGGAACCGCCAGCGCGTGCTGGTCTCGGACTACGCGGGCCGGAGCGGGCTACTGGGCAAGGTCCAGGCGTTCGGGCTGGCGCTGTCGAAGGACCATCCGAAGCTCCAAGAGCTGCTGGACCTGCTCAAGGATCTGGAGAACAAGGGCTATCAGTTCGAGGGCGCGGAGGGCTCGCTGGAGCTGCTGACCCGGAAAGCGCTGGGGCTGCACCGGCCGTCCTTCGAGTTGCTCGGGTTCCGGGTCATTGTCGAGAAGCGCCGGGCCGGCGAGGCCCCGATCTCGGAGGCGACGGTCATGGTCAAGGTGGGCGAGGCGGTCGAGCATACGGCGGCGGTGGGGGCCGGCCCCGTGAACGCGCTGGACCACGCCCTCCGGAAGGCCCTCGAGAAGTTCTATCCCCAGCTCAAGGAGGTCAAGCTGCTGGATTACAAGGTCCGGGTGCTGACGGCCAGCCGCGGCACGGCGTCGCAGGTCCGCGTCCTGATCGAATCCGGCGATCACAAGGAGCAGTGGGGCACCGTCGGCGTCTCCGAGAACATCATGGAGGCGAGCTGGCAGGCGCTCGCGGACAGCATCGAGTACAAGCTGCTGCCGAAAGAGCCAGAACCACCGGCCCGGCCCGGCCTCCATTCCGGAAATTCGCTTGACACAGCCGATAACCTCACGTAATTTATGGCGAAACCTGGGTGGCGCGGGTGCGGGCCGGCCGGGACGTGCCCTAGGGAGACCTACGAGGGAATCCAGGGGGAAGGCATGCGAAAAGCGGACATCGCCAACGAGATCTATGAGAAGGTCGGGGTGTCCAAGAAGGAAGCCGCCGACATCGTGGAGTTCATCCTCAACCTGCTGAAAGAGGTGCTCCGCAAGGGAGAATCGGTCAAAATCGCCGGCTTCGGCAACTTCGTGGTCCGAAGCAAGGGGGCGCGGAAGGGCCGAAATCCTCGGACCGGCGAGGAGATTGGCATCACCCCGCGCCGAGTCGTGACCTTCCGGCCGAGCCAGGTCTTCAAGAAGTACGTGAACTGAGCGCGCCAACGGGCAAACGGGCGGATCACCGAGCCCTGGGCGCATGAGGCCGGTGATGGCGGCTGAGCCCACCCTAGGCCGAAAGATCTTCTATAAAATCGGAGAAGTCAGCGCACTGACGAAGCTGCCTCCCTACGTCCTGCGGTTTTGGGAATCCGAGTTCAGTTTTCTGAAGCCAAAAAAGAGCCGGGGGGGGCAGCGGCTCTACGTGCAGGACGACATCGAGACGGTGCTCGAGATCAAACGGATGCTGTATGAGGAAGGCTACACCATCGCCGGCGTGAAGCGGTATTGGGCGCGCCGGGGCCGCCGGGGCGGACGGTCGGTGCCAGCGCGCTACCGGCTGGCGCGGGTCAGAGGCCAGCTTGAAGCCATCCTCCGGCGCCTGCAGGCCTACGAGGGGTAACGCTCCGGGGGCAGGGGGGCCCGGACGGATCTTTGACAGCGCACGAAGGTCGGGGCGTGGCGCAGCCCGGTAGCGCACTCGCTTGGGGTGCGAGTGGTCGGCCGTTCAAATCGGCTCGCCCCGACCAACCTCGCTAGCCAGGCAGCGACCAACTGGGTTGCGAGGGGGTTGCCGCAGCCGTCCCTGCGAGGCTGCTGTGTTTGCAAGCTGCTCCACGCAGCTTTTTTTGTTCCTGGAACTGGCATGAAGATCCTCGTGACCAACGATGACGGGATCGCCTCGCGGGGCCTGCTTGCCCTGGCGGCGGCGATGCGGCAGCTCGGCGATGTCTGGGTGGTGGCGCCCGACCGGGAGCGGAACGCCGTCGGCCACGCGCTCACGCTGCACAAGCCGCTCCGCCTCACGCGCGTGGACAAACAGGTCTATGCCGTCAACGGGACCCCGACCGATTGCGTGAATCTGGCTCTCAAGCAAGTGCTACGGGCCATGCCAGCGCTCGTGGTCGCTGGCATCAACCGCGGGGTGAACCTGGGCGATGACGTGACCTATTCGGGCACGGTCGCGGCCGCGCTCGAGGGCACGATTCACGGGGTGCCCTCGATCGCCGTGTCGCAGGAAGGGCAGGGGGAGTTTCGGTTCAAGGCAGCGGCGGTCTATGCCTTGCGCGTCGCCCGCGCCGTGCTGCGGTTTGGCCTGCCGGAAGAGACCCTCCTGAACGTGAACGTTCCGGACCGTCCGTTGGGGGCCATCGCGGGCGTGCGGATGACCTGCCTGAGCCGGCGCCGGTTCGACGAGCCGGTGATCGAGAAGGTGGATCCGCACGGGCGGACCTACTACTGGATCGCCGGGACCCGGGTCGCTTGGAGCCGGCGGAAGGATTCCGATTACGAGGCGCTGCGCCAGGGCCTGGTCTCGGTCACACCGCTCCAACTGGACCTGACCCACTACAGCGTGCTGGAGCAGCTTCGGAGCTGGGAGGCTGTGCTGGGGGACGCGCGGCGGGTCCGCGGGGTGACTCCCGCAAGCGCCCCGCCGGCGGCGGAGCCCGGCCGGCGGCCGAAGCCCTCGCGGACGTGACCGGCGTGGACGCGCTCCGATGGTGAAATTCTACAATACGCTGACCGGGCGGAAGGAGCCCTTCGAGCCGCTGGAGCCCCCTCACGTCCGCATGTACGCCTGCGGCGTGACCGTGTACGACGAGTGCCATCTCGGACACGGGCGCAGCGCGCTCGTCTTCGACATGATCCGGGCCTATCTGCGCTTCAGCGGCTATCGCGTGACCTACGTGCGGAACTTCACGGACATTGACGACAAGATCCTGCAGCGCGCGGCGCGCGAGGGCGTCGCGTGGCAGGCAATCGCCGAACGCTATCTCGAGGCCTATCGGCGCGACATGGGGCGGCTCGGCGTGGCGCCCGCTGACGTCGAGCCCAAGGCCACCGAGCACATCCCCGACATCATCCGGCTGATCGAGCGCCTGGTCGCGACCGGACATGCTTACCAGGTGGACGGCGACGTCTATTTCGCCGTGGCGACCTATCCGGCCTACGGGCGGCTGTCCAAGCGGCAGCCGGAGGACTTGCTCGCCGGCGCGCGGGTCGAGGTGGACGAGCGCAAGCGGCACCCCATGGACTTTGCCCTGTGGAAGGCGTCCAAGCCGGGCGAGGCGGCCTGGGACAGCCCGTGGGGACCGGGCCGGCCCGGCTGGCACATCGAGTGCTCCGCCATGGCGATGCGGCACCTGGGCGAGACGTTCGACATCCACGGCGGCGGCATGGACCTGATCTTCCCGCACCACGAGAACGAGATCGCCCAGTCCTGCGCGGCCACCAACCGGGAGTTCGCCCGCTACTGGGTGCACAACGGGTTCGTGGAGATCAACCAGGAGAAGATGTCCAAGTCGCTGGGGAACTTCTTTACGCTCCGGGAGATCTTCGAGAAGTCTGGGTGCCGCGAGCCGGTCACGGCCGAGGTCCTGCGCTATTTTCTGCTGGCGACGCAGTACCGGAGCCCGCTGGACTTCTCCGACCAGGGCCTGCGCCAGGCGAAGGCGGCGCTCGACGGGCTCTACGGCCTGTTCCAGCGGCTGGAGGAGCCAGCCGACCAGGCGGGGCGCGCGGACGCCGGGGCGCGCGAGGCGCTGGAGGGCCTGGAGCCCGCCTTCCGCCAGGCGATGGACGACGATTTCAACACCCCAGCCGCCCTGGCCCAATTCCAGCGCCTGCGGGGGGAGCTCAACCGGGCGCTGGAGGCGGGCGTCTCCCGGCCCGTGCGGGCGGCTGCGCGCGAGGTCTTCCGCCGCCTGGGAGGCGTGTTCGGGCTGTTTCAGCTTCCGGTTAAGGAGTGGGAGTTCAAGGAGCTGGCGTTCCGCATGGAGTCGGCCGAGTCCCGAGGCCGGGAGCCGGCGGCGGCGCTCACGGACGAAGAGATCGAGCGCCAGCTCGCAGAGCGGCACGCGGCCCGGCGGCGGCGGGATTTTGCGCGGGCCGATGCCATCCGGGCGGCGCTCGCCGCCCAGGGCATCACGATCGAGGATCGGCCCGATGGGACCAGCCGCTGGAAGCGGTGAGGCGCCTGACCTGCTCTACGGGCTGCACGCCGTGCGGGAGGCGCTGCGTGCAGGCACCCGGCCGCTCCTGCGCCTGGTCCTGGCTCGGGCGGACCGGTCGGTTGCTGAGCTGGTCCGGCTCGCGCGGGCGGCGCGGGTGCCGGTCTATGTGGAGCCCCGGAGAGTTCTGGACCGCCTGGTGCCCCACGGCCGGCACCAGGGCGTCGTCGGGGTGGTCGCGTCCAAGTCCTACGTCGAGATAGACGACGTCCTCGCGTACGCACGCGAGCGGGGCGAGCCTCCCTGCGTGCTCATCCTGGACGGGGTCGAGGATCCGCAGAACCTGGGGGCGGTCCTGCGCACGGCCGAAGCGGCGGGCGCGCACGGCGTGATCCTGCCCGAGCGGCGGGCCGCAGGTCTCACGGGCGCCGTGGCGCGCGCGTCGGCCGGCGCGGTCGAGCACCTGCGGGTCGCCCGCGTGCCGAACCTCGCGCGCCTCGTGGAAGACCTGCAGGCGCAGGGGCTCTGGGTCTATGCGCTGGACCCGGCGGCGGAGAAGCCGTACATGGCCCTCGATTACCGCGGCCCCACGGCGCTCGTCGTGGGCGGGGAGGGAAAGGGCGTGCGCCCGGGGCTCCTGGAGAAATGCGACGACCGGGTCCGGGTGCCCATGCGCGGACGGGTCGCGTCCTTGAATCTCTCCGTGGCGGCCGCCATCGTCCTCTACGAGGTGCTCCGGCAACGCGCGACCTGATGGCGCGGCGTGCCTGCCCGCACCAGCCAGGTCGCCCAACGAAGGGCGACCTGGCGCCCCGAGCGGCGGAACGGGGACAGAAGGAGGGGCCGGCTACCGGACGTCAAGTATCCCGCCCTGGATGGCCGCCTTGAGCAACTGGGCCGTGTTCGACACCCGGACCTTCTTCATCATGTTGGCCCGGTGCGCTTCGACAGTCTTGACGCTGATCTTCAGGCGCTGCGCGATTTCCTTGTTCTTGAGCCCCGACCAGATGAGCTGCAGGATCTCCTGCTCCCGGCTCGTGAGCGCTTCGGGGCGCTTGCGTCGCGGAGGCAGCTCGACCTCGCGCCGCTTCTTGGCAGCCCGATAGGCGACCGACTTGACACCAGCCATTGGCCTATCTCCTTCTTCGGATGAAGCCACCGCCCGCCCGAATTGCGGGACGGACCGACCACGGTCAAAATATGTAGGCAATTATAAGGGCAGGGGGTCGGCAAAGCAAATGGAAACCGTCGGTCTGGCATCCCTGCGTAGTTCCTATCAGGAACAACGGGGGAGGGGCCGGTCTTCCTGATTCGGACAGGCGGATTCGATCCCATAGCGCGCATGCGGCTCTATCTGATCGCGGGCCTGGTGGGGATGGTCGTCGGGAGTTTCCTCAACGTCTGCGTCCACCGGCTGCCCCGCCGCGAATCGGTGATCTGGCCCCGATCGCGGTGTCCTGCCTGCACGGCCCTCATCCCGCCCTACGACAACATTCCCATCCTCAGCTATGTCCTCCTGCGCGGGCGGTGCCGGGCCTGTCGCGCGCCGATCCCGCTCCGCTATCCGATCGTGGAGGGGCTGAACGGGCTGGGCTACGCGGCGATCCTCTGGTGGTTCGGGCTCGGGTGGCCGGCGATCATCTACGCCGCCTGGTACTCGGCGCTGCTGGTTGTCGCCGCGATCGACCTTTCCCACCAGATCATCCCGAACGTCATCACGTTGCCGGGGATTGTCCTGGGATTCCTCTGTGCGGCGACGTTGCTCCCGGTGGGGGCGACCGCCTCGCTGCTCGGGATCGTGCTGGGCTATGGGCTGCCCTGGAGCTTGGCGCGGGCGTACCGCGCCCTCCGTGGCAAGGAGGGCATGGGCCTGGGGGACGCCAAACTCCTGGCCATGGTCGGCGCCTTCCTCGGCTGGCAGCCGGTGCTGCTGACCATCATGGTCGGGGCGCTCACGGGATCGGTGGTGGGCCTCACCCTGATCGCGCTGCGCGTCCTGAGACAGGATCAATACATTCCCTTCGGTCCGTTTCTCGTCCTCGGTGCGCTGGTCGCGCTGTTCTTCCATGGGAACCTGGTGAACTGGTACGTCGCGACGTGGCTGGGAGCGCCCTGAGCGGACCCCTGTCGCGCCGGAGCCTCGGATGCTGTATCCGATCGCGCCGGCGCTGTATCCGGATCGTCCGCCCTCCCGGGGCCGCGGTCCGCTGGCGCTCTCCAACCGCTCCTGCTGCGCCTCCCTGAAGTTTCCGCTTGTTTGGCTTGCGCGACCGCGGCGCCGAGGCCGCCGCCCGTCCGAGTTCACCCGCGTGATCCCCCCTGGCACAGCATTTGAGCGAGCGGTCGCCCGTCAGTGCAGGGAAGCGCGATGGGTCCCCCGGCGTGCGGGACCAGGCAAGCCAGGAGGGGAGGGCGACGTGAACGAGCGGGGAGCGACCTTCGTCGAGCTGGTGGTCGTGCTGGCGATCGTCGGATTGGTGCTGGGCGCGCTCGGCGAGAGCCTGGGCGCGGCGGCGGGCAAGCACCGAGGTCAGGCGGTGGCGACGGAACTAGCGGCCGAGCTGCGGGCCGCCCGCTTCCTCGCGCTCATGAGGCGGGAGCGGATCCTCGTCGCGCTCGACCCTGCACGCGCGCGGCTGCGCACCGCCCCCGCCGACCATCCAGGCACGATCCTCCGCGCGTACGAGGGCGGCGGCGGCGTGACGCTCGAAGGGGCACCCGGCCGCCTGACGATCCTGTTTTACCCCAGCGGCCGCGCCGCGAGCGCCACCACCCTGTGGATCCGCCTGGGCGACCAGGAGCGTTGGAAGCTGACCATCAGCCTGACCGGGAGGGTCTCGATCGAATGAACGCCGCCGGCGAGTCGCCCAGTCCCAGCAAGGTGAATCGGCGGGCCGCGCCGACCGGCTTCAGGCCGGGGGAGCGAGGATTCAGCCTGATCGAGGTCATGGTCGCCATGGTCATCCTGGCCTTCGCCATCCTCGGGGTCATGGGGATGTTCGAGTACGCGGATCGCGGCATCCGCTACGGGACGCTGACCACGCGGGCGCTCGCACTGGCCGAGTCCCGGCTCGAGGCGAAACGCGTGGCGCCCTGGGAGGAGCTGTTGCGCGACGACCTCGACGGAGACGGCCTGGCCGACCTCATGATGCGGGACGACGGCCTGGGCGGGGACGCGGCGGCGGGCGACGGCGTGTTCAGCGCGCGCATCGAGGACGGCCCGATCCGTCTGCTCTGGACGGGGCAACCCTTGGGCGGGCGCTCGGTGCGCGAGGCCGGCGCGGTGGTCATCCAGGCGCGCGCCGACTATCCGGTCGGCCGCGACCGGCGCAAAGAGGTCCGGGTAGGCACCTTGCGGGCCAACCCGCGGTACCAGGGGACCCGGTGAGGAGACGATGATGCCGGAGCCACACGTCGCCGCGGAAAACTTGGCCAACCCCCAGGGCGACGGCCCTCGAGCCTCTTCCATCATGCCTACGGCAGCGGGAATCATGGATGTTCTGGATCCCCGCCTGCGCGGGGAGGGGGCTGCCCCCGCCAGCGGCAAGCGGGGGCCTGCCTGGTGGAGGTCATGCTCGCGCTGGCAGCCGGGGCCGTGGTCCTCTCAGCGACCCTGCAGTCCTTGCATCACTTCGATGTGAGGCTCAGCGCGCAGCAGGACGCGGCGGCCCGGCTCCAGGATCTGCGGATCGGCCTGCAGGTGCTGGACGGCGAACTGCGGCTGGCCGGGACTGGGGCCGCGGTGCAGGAGCCGGCGATCCTGCAGGCGGAGCCCGAGGGCGTCACGTTTCTGGCCAATCTGGACGGGCGGGTCACGCGGCTGGCGCGCGGGGTGTCTGGCGTCGAGGATGTCCTGCCGGTGGAAGACGGCGCCGACTGGCCGAAGGGGAAGCGGGTCGTGGTCTGCTGGGAGGACCGATGCGCCGAGAGCTGGCTAGCCCGAGCCGGGAAGCGACGGGAACTCACGCTGACCGATCCGTTGCGCCAGGCCTTTCCGGCGAGAAGCCGGGTGTTCGTGTCCAACCGGGTGCGGTATTACCTCGGCGTGGCCGGGCGGGGCCGGCCGGCGG
>CAZTUO010000026.1:0-8903 GCA_964616355.1 uncultured Nitrospira sp. | reverse complement strand
GAGGTCTTGCGCTTCCAGCTTGCCTACAAGGATCCGGCCGGGAACCCGACCGCGGACCCTGCCCAGGTCGCGCGCGTGCGGGTGGAGATTGCCGTGCAGGGCGGGCCGGCCCTGACCCGGGAGGTCGGCCTGCGGGCGCATCGCGCCGGGTGGGCGGCCGGGAGCAGCTCATGACGGGCGCGCGGCCTCAGGGCGAGCGGGGCGCGGCGCTGCTCGCGGCAGTGCTGCTCCTGTTGATCCTCTCGATCCTGGGCAGCGTGTCCCTGAGTCTCGGCATCCAGGAGATCCAGGGCGTCGGCGTGGCCGAGGCCGACGCGGCCGCCCGGCACCTCGCGGAGGCCGCGCTGGACGCGGTGATCCAATGGTTTCACGATCCCTCCGCCCGGCCGCTGGCCGCCCGCATCGGCAGGTGGTTCTCCAAGCGCTACGACCATCCCGACACCGGCCCCTCGTATTTCGACGCAAGCGGCGCCTCGCAATTCTCCGGAACGGCTGACCGCCCGGACCTCCTGTTCGACGCTGCGCGCCCGGAGGACGACCGGCTCCTGAACGATCCCAGCTCCGGCCTCTTCCGTTCGCTGACGCCGATGGGGCGGATCGTGACGCTGAAGGTCTATGGGCCGCAGCAGCCGGGGCTCCTCTGCACGGTGGAAGCGACGGCGGCCGTCGGGGGCGTGACGCGCACCGTCACGGCGGGGCTGGCCGCGCTTGCGATCCCGGCGCTGCGAGCGGCTGTGCAGGTCGCGGGGCTGGACGCGCCCGGCACAGCCGAGGGAGCCCTCCCAGTGTGGGTGCATTGGGGCGACCTGAAAGTCGCCGGGACCGCCCGGCTGGGGCCGCGGGAGGCGTTGCCGGTGAAAGCGTCACTGGCCCCTGTCACCGGCCTGTCGTACTTCGACGCGGAGCGCCGCGAGGATCGGTGGCTGGACGTTTGGGTCGGCGGGGCGGCGCTTCTCACCCCGACGCCCGGCCGGGCGGCTGAGCCGCTGCCGGCGAACGTGTATCCGTATCAAGACCCCGTGCCGGGCCTGCGGCTGGACCGGTGGAGCTATGAGACGCTGAAACGCTACGCGCGCCGGTTCGGCTCCTACTATGTGGCGAGGCAGGACGGCGTGCTCTACCGCAACGGCGCGATCCAGGCTGGAGCGGGCCTGACCGCAGAGGACGTGTTCGCCGCCGCCGGGCCCGGCGACCACCACGGGCTGGTCTTCGTGGACACGGTGGATGCACAGCCACCCCATGGGGACAACCTGGCCACGGTGACGCTCGAAGCCGACTATGCCGAGGGCCTGTTTCTCATCCAGGGCCATCTCCGCCTGAAGCCGAAAGGCCCCGGACGCCCTCTGTCTGTGCTCAGCCCTCCGCCGGAGGAGAGGTCGGGTCCGGCGCGCAGACTTCCGGTTCAGTTGTCGGGTATTCACCTCCGAGGCGTCCTCTCCGTGGCCGGGACCCTGACCATCGAAGGGCAGCCGCGCCTGTACGGCGCGGTCGTCGCGGGCCAGCGGATCGTGCCCGCCACCGGACCGGGCGACCGGCTGGAGGTCTGGTACGACGAGGACCTGCGGAGCGGCCTGTTTCGCGGGGGCCCGCTGGTCTACGTGGCGCCGGGAAGCTGGCAGGACGACTTTTAGACGGTGGGCGACTGCTGCGCCGAAAATTGGCAAAACGTGGCAATTCCTGAAGGAAAGGGGTAGGCTAATCGCGCAGACTGATCCCGGAGAATCAACGACTTGGCCCAGGGGCGCCCGCTCACCAGCTCGGCACAGGGCTTGCTCACTCGATCGGCTCGTATGCCGGCTCGTTCACGCGAACGAGGGGATCCCGCTTACGGGGGGGAAGCCGGGCTGTCGCTCACCGAGCTCATGGTGGTCCTCGCGATCATCGGCGTGGCGAGCGCGATCGCTGTCCCGAACTTCATCGCATGGTACAGCCGGTCCGAATTCAAGCACGCGGTCGTGGCACTCCACGGTCACCTGAGCCTCGCCAGGATGGCCGCGATGAATCGAAATACCACCGTCACGGTTGCGCTGGCGCTGGAGAACGGGCGGGTCACGGCATCCTTTACGGGTGGCGGGGTGGAGATCCTGCCGAAGCAGACCCTCTCGAGCGAAGTGGTGGCGTGGGGCGGCACCTCGCCGGTCGAGTTTACCTCATTAGGTCTGAGGAAGGGCGGCGGAACGGGCAACCAGACCCTCACGCTCAGTAGCCGGCACGGGTTGACCTACGAGATTCAAGTCACCCCGGCGGGCAAGGTGCGCTGGTGTCCGGCCTCGCCGTGCCCGTAGCGCGAGTCGCGAGCGTGGGCCGGTCCTCCATGTGTCGAGATGGCACGCCCAGTGCCCTTGCCGCGCAGGGGGGCTTCACGATCATCGAGGGGATGATCGCCCTCCTGGTCCTGGCGGTTGGGCTGCTGGCAGTCGCCGGCATGGTGGACGTGGCGCTCACCAGGACGGTGGATTCGCAAGAGCTCGGGCTCGCGACCGACCTGGCGACCGACATGATGGAGCGGATCCGGTTCAACCGGGCGAATGTGAGCGCCTATGCCGGGATTGACACCAGCAAGAGCAAGCCGGCGAACACGGCAGCCGAGACGATGGCCAGCGGAGACTACGACCAGTGGGTGGCGCGACTCACTGCCTCCAGGCTACGCCAGGTGCGGGGCCAGGTGACCGTGACGGCGGTGGGCCCCCAGGGAACCGGCAGCCTCAACCAGAGCGCAGTCACGGTAACCGTGAGTTGGATGCCTTCGGTGGTCACGCACTCGGTCATGCTGAACACCGTGGTGGCTCCGGAGTAAAGGAGAAGCGTGCTGGTCCGCGGGCCCGCCAGCCAAGATCACGCTCGGTCCGGTGGCCGGGCGCCGGCACCGGCGACGAGCGTCCCGGAGTTCCGGCACCCGGATGCAGGGCACAGCCTCGTCGAGCTGATGGTCGGCATCGTCATCTCGATGCTGGCCGTCGCGGCCGGGTATACGGCCATGTCGAGCAGCGATCGGGCGGCGACGGTCAACGATCAGACCGTCCAGATGCAACAGAACGCCCAGGTGGCGATCCAGCTCCTCTCGCAGGACCTCAGGACGGCCGGCTTCGGCATGAGCGGGGCGGTGGGGACCTGCGGGCAGGCGATCGTGCCGGGCGACAACAATCCGGCCGGTGCCGATTCAGGTCCGGACCAGGTCTCCATGGTGGTCCCGACGCTGCTGTCCACGCTGGCCGTCGATGCGACCGGACCGGCCCTAACGGTGACGCTCCAAGCTGGAGCGGTGGCCGCCATGCAGCCGGATGGCTTCGCGGCCAACGCGACGGTTTCGATCGGGGGTGTGGTCTCCGCGACGGTCTCCGCCATCAGCGGCGATGCGCTGACCCTCTCCCCGCCGATCACGGCGCCGGCCGTGTTCACGGCCGGAACCCAGGTCTATTGGCTCCGGTGCATCACCTACGCGATCGGCACGACGACAGCGGCCTGCGCCGGAAGCGCCCCCTGTCTGCTTCGGGGCGGGGCCGCCGTGGCGGAGGGGATCGAGGACCTGCAGCTCGCCTACGCCTGCGACGGCTGCAACGGCACCGAGCCTGACGGGGTGATTGACGATCAGCCGGGGAGCGCGGCCGGGTTCGATGCCACCGACTTTATCTCCAACAGCACCTGGGCGACGTCGCCGATGACGGCGGACACGATCCGATTGGTGCGGGTGAACGTCGTGGCCAGGCAGACGCAAAGCGACCCGCAGTGGAGGAGCACGACCCCGGTCGTCGTTGAGGACCATGATCCGGCCAAGGACACGGGCTACAGCTTGCGCGCATACCAGCAAGTTCGGCGCCGGGTCCTGACCCGCACAGTGCAGGTCAGAAACCTGGGGCTGTGAGCGGAAGCGCCGATGAGCGATGAACGATGAATGATGAACGGGGGGACGCGCTCAAAACCGCATGCCGCGATCATCGTTCAGCGTTCCGCATCCAGCGTGCTCCCGAAGAGTCCGGCGTCGCCCTGCTGACCGTGCTGATGCTCATGGTGATCCTGACTGTGATCGGGATCGGGGCCATCGCGGTGACCGGCGTGGGCTTAAAGATCACCGGTTACGGGCGGACGGGCGAGGCCGCCTCCAGCGCGGCCGAATCCTGTCTCGGCACTGGGGTCAAGGTCATCCAGCAGACGATCGAGGAGGCCACCGTCCCGGTAGCCTTTCTGGACAACGCCACGCCCACCGGTCCGGTTCCGAACGGGAACGCCGCGACCCTCACCCAGGAGATCATGGGCCAGTCGGACAACAACCCGGACACCCCGGAGACGGCGCCCAACCTCGTGATCACGGTCAACAACTACACGGTGAAGGGGGACATTGATCGCCTGTACCGGACCCCGAAGGCGGGCAGCGCCATGCAGATGTTCAACGCGTACGAGGGGCCGGGCAGCGGCGCGGGCGGCGGCGGGATTGACATTATTTACCGGATTGACTGCTCGGTCACGCACCAGGCGACGAACACGAACAGCCGGGTCACCGCCGTCTATGCCTGCACCGCCAACGGCGACACGTGCCAGCGAAAGCTGTGAGGGGCGTCACGCAGGGTGAGAGGGAGAAGGAGCCCATGGGACAGGCAATGAGAAGGTGCCCTTCCGTGATGGCGTTCGTGGCATGGAGCTTTCTGGCGCTGGGTGGCCTGGGCGTTCCAGCGCTCGCCGATGACGACCGTGTGAACGTCAAAGAGCTTCTGCGCTCCGCCACGCTCTCCGGTCAGGTGACAGGTCAGCGAGGGAACCGTATCGAGATCGGCGGTCAGACCTACACCCTGGCCAACGATGTCAGGATCTTCGACGACGACGGACAGCCTCGGACCCTTCACGATGTGCGGGTGGATTCAGAAGTCCGAGTTCTCCTCAGACAGGGTCAGATCGTTCTGCTCATCATCCTGCTCCCCAGATGACCAGGGAAGCGGGTGCGAGCCGAACATGGAGGTGGAGCATGGCAGGCTATCGTGCTCTTCTGGCGCTGGCTGTCCTGCTGATCGCGGCTGTTGCTGTCCCGCGGACGGCCGACGCGCAGGCCATGGCCGATTATACGGCCTATCCGGTGTTCACCTCGAGTGCGCAGAAGCCGAATATCCTCTTGCTGCTCGACAATTCGGGCAGCATGAACACCGTGGCCTACGAGACGGCCTTTGATCCGACGAGGAAGTATTTCGGGCTGTTCGACCCGCTCGAGTGCTACAGCTACGGGAGCCAGAAGTTCCAACCGAACCCCGACGCCAACCCGAGCACGCCCGGCACCTGCGGCACGTCGTATCCGTGGAGCGGGAATCTCCTGAACTATGCGGCGATGCGGCGGATTGATATCGTCAAGTGGGTCATGATGGGCGGGACCTGCTCGGTCGGCGGGCGCGACGCTCAGGGGGGCTGCCGGCAGTTGATCGGGCAGAGCAACTTCGACACCAACGCCTGCTGCGTGGATCAGACCCAAGCGATCACGGTTGCACAAGCCTCGGGCCGGATGCCGGCCGCTCAGATTCCCTCTTCAGGGAACGTCTATTTCCACCTCATCGGCAGCAGCGGCTCTCTCCAAGGCAGCCTGTGCGTGGACAATGACAGCACGCGCGGTTCCTGTTCCGATTCGGATAGCTATGCCGAAACGACCTGGCAGATTCGCGTTGATCGCTTTGAAAACGCCTCCGGGATCATCCAGGAAGTGGGGGACAAGGCCCGGTTCGGCTTAATGGAGTTCAAGGGGGCGGGCGACGGCGGGAAGGTCTTGTCCGACGTCGGCAGCAACGTGCAGGACATGCTCACGGCGATCGAGGCCACCACGCCGTCCACCTGGACGCCGTTGGCCGAGTCGCTGTATGAGGCCACCCGCTACTTCGCGCAGATCCCGCCGGCCTATACCAACTCAGACTATGCTTACACCGTCACGAACCGCGACCCCTATTACTTCACCCAGCCCAAGTGGGCCGGGACTTCGCAGTACGTCCCCTGCTGCAAAAGCTTCGTCATCATCTTTACCGACGGCGAGCCGACGCAGGACCTGAACCTGCCGGACCCGATCAAGGATTATGCCCACGCGATCCACGGTGCTCACTGTACGAGCAGCGATGCGAGCGCGTCGTGCACGCCGCACAAGACGAACTATCCAAGCAACGGGTCCCACTACCTCGACGACGTGGCCTACTACGCGCATGTCACGGATCTCCGGCAAACGACGTTGACGGGGATCAACCTGGATGGGTCCAGCGCGACAGGGAAGCCGCTGGACGGCATGCAGAATCTGACCATCTACACGTTCTTCGCCTTCGGGAGCGGCTCGGAAATCCTCAAGGCTGCGGCCAAGGCCGGTGGCTTCGAGGACCAGAACGGCAACAACCTGCCGGACCAGACCGTCGAATGGGATCGGGTCAACAACGAGACCGGCGCGGCCGAGGCGGATGGCATCCCGGACACCTATTACGAGTCGTCCGACGCGGATAAGCTGCACGACCGGCTGCTGGCCGCGATCACGAGTATCCTGCAGCGGAGCGCGTCGGGCACCTCGCTGTCCGTGCTCGCAACCTCCGCGACGGGTGAGGGCTCGCTCTACCAGGCCTATTTCTATCCGTTGATCTACGAGGGCCTGAACCAGATCACCTGGACCGGCTATGTCCAGGGGCTGTTCATTGATGCCTTCGGGAACATCCGGGAGGACTCCAACGGGAACCACCGGCTGGACTTGACTCAGGATGTGATCATCAAGACCCGCTACGAGTCGGAGACGGGTCAAGTGAAGGTGGATCGGTATCGGGACAGTGACGGCGACGGCAAGGCGGACTCCTCCACGCCCTTCGAGAGCGTGGGGCTCCGCGATATGAAACCCCTCTGGGAGGCTGGCAAGAAGCTTGCGCTCACGGAGCCGTCCGATCGGAAGATCTACACCTGGGTGGACAGCAGCGGCGACGGCGTGGTGAATACCGGCGAGGCGCTGGTGGACTTCGACGAGACCCAGGCCTCCACCTTGGCGCCCTACCTGCGGGCGGGCAGCTCGCCCTACACGGCCGCCAACATTATCAAGTTCATCCGCGGGGAAGATGTCTCCGGCCTGCGATACCGGAAGCTCACGGTGCCCGGCTGCACAGAACCCGGGGGGCTCTGCGTCTGGAAGCTCGGTGATCCGGTCAGCTCCACCCCGACGGTCGTCGGGCCGCCACGGGAGCGCTTCGATGTCATCTACGGGGACGACACCTATGCCGCCTTTTACAAGAAGTACCGGAGCCGGCGGCAGGTCGTTTACGTCGGGGCCAACGACGGCATGCTCCACGCCTTCAACGCCGGCTTCTACAACAAGGGAGATGGCGTCTCGACGCACGGCGAGTTTACGACCACGCAGGGCACCGATTTCGGCCAAGAGCTCTGGGCCTTCATCCCCTACCAGCTCCTGCCGCACCTGCAGTGGCTGACCCGCACGGACTACACCCACGTGTACTATGTGGACCTCAAGCCCAAGGTCACGGATGTACGGATCTTCACCCCGGACGAGGACCATCCGAACGGCTGGGGGACGGTCCTGATCGGCGGGATGCGGTTGGGCGGGAGCTGCGGGGCCTGCGTAGCCGGCACCGGGGGGCCGCCGATGAGCGTGACGGCCGATTTCGGCAGGGGGACCGAGACCCGCACCTTCTACTCGGCCTACTTCGTCCTGGACATCACGAACCCGGAGAAAAAACCGGTCCTGTTGTGGAGCTTCACCGACGCGGGCCTGGGGCTCACGACCAGCTACCCCTCGGTCGTGCGCGTCAAGCCGACCTGCACTGGCACGAACTGCTTCGTCGGCAACGACGACGCCAAGTGGTTCATCATGATCGGAAGCGGCCAGACGACCTACGAAGGCGACAGCACGCAGGTCGGCAAAGTGTTCGCATTGGAGATGCCGGTTCCCTATACGGCCGGCAGCAAACTGACCGCGACCACCTTTGCGACGAGCGACACGAGCTTCCTGGGCGATCTCATCACGCTCGACGCGGACCTGGACTACCGGGCCGATGTGGTCTATTTCGGGAACGTGATCAAGAGCACGACCCCGGCCTGGATTGGGAAGCTCTACCGGCTGACGACCGGCAAGGGGAACAAACAGGACACGTTCGGCAAGACCGTCACGCCCGCGGATTGGGGCTACGGCACGGCCCCGACCGTGCTTCTTTCTACTTTCCCGGCTTCAGGGACGACCAAGGTCGGCCCGGTCACGGCCGCGGCAACGGTTGCGCGGGACGACAGCGCAAACATCTGGGTGTTCTTCGGAACGGGGCGGTTCCTTGGCGCGGCGGACAAGACTAACACGGACACCCAGCATTTCTTCGGAGTCAAGGATCCCGTCCTGACCGGCGGCTGCACGGAGACAGGCCTCACGAACTGCGAGCGAAAGAATCTCCTGGATGTGTCCTCCGCCAGCATTTGCACCGTGTGCACCGGCAACCAAGTCACCGGGGTGCCGGACGTGACCAAGTTCGAGGGAACGACGACAGACACCCTGCAGGGGAAGGTCCAGAGCATGGACGGCTGGTTTACGACGCTCCCGCGCGCGGGGGAGCGCGCCTTGAGCACCCCGACGGTGCTGGCCGGCATCGTGCTGTTCACGACCTTCATTCCCTCGGGCGACGTCTGCGTCGCGGCGGGAACCGGCTACCTGTACGCGCTGTTCTACCTCACGGGCTCCGCGTACAAGGAGCCGGTCATCGGAACGGAGAAAGTCGGAGGGAACACGAATGTCCTCCGGGCGGTGGAATTGGGCGTCGGCCTCCCGTCCCAGATCGCAATCCATATCGGCGCGCAGGGACCGGAAGGCGGGGCGCGGAATGAGGCCTGCGTGCAGTCCAGCACGGGCGCCACGGTATGCACGAAGTTCACACCGCCGTTCGCGTCGTGGAGCCGCTATCTGTCGTGGATCAACC
>CAZTUO010000025.1:0-18959 GCA_964616355.1 uncultured Nitrospira sp. | reverse complement strand
GACGGCCCATGACGCCTGTACAGGAGCGACAGGCGCGCATTCCCGCAGGCGCGACGGTGCTCCCGAACCCAACCGGGTCGGCGCCCGGCTTCGCGCTCCGGTGGCGCGGCACGCTGATCGTGGCCCTGCCTGGCGTTCCCTCCGAGGCCGAGCGGATGTGGGAGGAGGCAGTGGGGCCGCGGCTGCGTGCAGCCCGCCCGCGGCGGGGGCGCGCCGGGGCGCTCGCAGGCATCGCCCACCGCACGCTCCATACGTTCGGGCTCCCGGAGGCCGAGCTGGACCGCAGGCTGCGCGATCTCCCCCAGGGCCTGCGCACCGTGCGGCTCGGGCTCCTCGCCTCGCCGCTGGGCGTGGACGTGGTACTGACCGCCCTCCCGACCGGGGGGGCGTCTCGGCTGGAGCCGCTAGCGCAGGCGGTGCGCCGGAAGGTCGGCGACGCCCTGTTCGGTGAGGATGGGGAAACGATGGAGCAGGTCGTCGGCCGGCTCCTGGCCGCGCGGGGAGTCCTGCTCGCCGTGGCCGAGTCCTGCACCGGCGGGCTGATCGGCCATCGGCTCACCCAGGTGCCCGGCAGCTCCGCGTACCTCGATCGCGTCGTGGTCGCTTACAGCAACCGGGCCAAAACGGAACTGCTGGGTGTGCCCGAGTCCGTGCTTCGGCGGCACGGGGCGGTGAGCGCGGAGGTCGCCGCAGCCATGGCCCGCGGCGTCCGTGCCCGCAGCCGGGTTCAGGTGGGACTGAGCGTCACGGGGATCGCCGGGCCTGGCGGCGCGACGGCCGGCAAGCCGGTCGGGCTCGTCTATGTCGGGCTGGACGTCCGGACCGGCCGGACGTCCCATCGTACCGTGCGGGAATTCCGTTTTCACGGCGAGCGGGAGGCGATCAAGCTGCGCGCCTCGCAGGCGGCGCTCAACGTCCTGAGGCTCTGGCTGACATCAGGCGAATCGTCATCAACATCCGTTCGTGGTGAGCCTGTCGAACCATGATCCGGACCTTCGTCGCGGTGGAGCTGGAGGAGCCCCTGCGGGCGGCGATCGGCCGGGCGCAGGCGGCGCTGCGGGACCGGCTCGACCGTGCGCTGCGCCAGGCAGCCCCGGGTGCGCGGATCCAATGGGTCCGGCCGGACTCCATCCACGTGACGCTCAAATTCCTCGGCGAGATTGAGGAGGGCCGGGTCGCCGCCATCGGCGAGGCGCTGGAGCGGCTCGCGGCCGGCCTCGCCCCCCTTGCCGTGGAGGTCGGCGGCCTGGGGGTGTTTCCCGATGCGCGCGCGCCGCGCGTGCTATGGCTCGGCCTCTCGGGCCAGGTGGATGCGCTGGTCCGGCTGGCCGCCGCAGTGGACGCGGCCTTGCACACGCTCGGGTTTCCTCGAGAAGAGCGGCCCTTTGCCCCGCATCTCACGCTCGCCCGGGTGAAGGACGGCCAGCGCGACGTCGGGCGGGCGCTGGAAGCCTGCGGCGCCCTGGGCCAGCCAGCCCAGGCCGGACCGCTTCCGGTGCGCGCGATCGCGCTGATGAAGAGCGAGCTTCGTCCCTCCGGCGCGCTCTACACGCGACTGCACGAGGCGGTCCTCGCGGGCGGGTAGCCGCTGAATGTCATTCGCCCCTTCGGCCGACTGATTGCTCTGCGACAGGCTTCGGAGCGAGCCTGTGTCTATCCTTCCCCGGCTCACTTCGGTATAATGGCCACGTTTTTGGCACGACGAGGACTCGGCGCGACCCGACCACCCGCCGACTCCTGGTCGCTGCGCAACGGGATAACCCACAGCGCCGCGAAGGGACTGCCTGGCCGCACCGCGTGGCAGGCGGCCAGCCGCGCTCGCGAGGTGCGGCGGTCCAGGCTAGCAAGGAATGGAGGCCTCCATGGCCGAGCGAACGGTCGAGAAGGACGAGAAAAAGCGGGCGCTGGACTTGGCTCTCGCCCAGATCGAAAAGCAGTACGGCAAGGGCGCGATCATGAAGCTCGGCACTGCCGAAGCGCCGGCGGATGTGCCGGCGATCTCGACAGGGTCCCTGGGCCTGGACCTGGCACTCGGCGTCGGCGGATTTCCGCGCGGACGGGTCATCGAGGTCTTCGGGCCGGAGGCGTCCGGGAAGACCACGCTGACCCTGCACGCGATCGCCGAAGTGCAGCGGACGGGCGGGATCGCCGCCTTCATTGACGCCGAGCATGCGCTGGACCTGGGCTACGCGAGGAAGCTCGGGGTCAACACCGACGAGCTGCTGGTATCCCAGCCGGACACGGGCGAGCAGGCCCTCGAGATCGCCGAGACGCTCGTGCGGAGCGGCGCTGTGGACCTGATCGTCGTGGACTCGGTCGCCGCCCTCGTGCCGCGCGCCGAGATCGAAGGGGAGATGGGCGACGCCCACATGGGCCTGCAGGCCCGGCTCATGTCCCAGGCCCTCCGCAAGCTCACGGCTGCGATCTCCAAGTCCCAGACGACCGTGATCTTCATCAATCAGATCCGGATGAAGCTGGGGGTGATGTTCGGCAACCCGGAGACCACGACTGGCGGCAACGCGCTCAAGTTTTACGCCTCCGTCCGGTTGGACATCCGGCGGATCGAGTCCATCAAGGAAGGCCAGGACGTGACCGGAAGTCGGGTGCGCGTGAAGGTGGTCAAGAACAAGATGGCGCCGCCGTTCAAACAGGCCGAGTTCGACATCCTGTTCGCGGAGGGAATTTCGAAGACCGGCGAGCTGGTGGACCTTGGGGTCGAGAAGAAGCTGATCGAGAAGTCCGGGGCCTGGTATTCGTACAAGGGCGAGCGGCTGGGGCAGGGGCGGGACGCCGTGCGGGATTATCTGAAGACAAACCAGGCCCTCGCGCGGGAGATCGAGGCGAAGCTGCGTGAGCTCGCCGGGGTGCCGGCTCGGGCAGCCGACCGGCGAGCCGAGACCAGGCCGGAGGAGAGGCGTCCGGACGTCCGGGACGGTCGGGAGGGTCGGGAAGGTCGAATTGACGAGAAGCGCGTCCACGGCGCCCGCGCCGGCTCCTGAGCCGGTCCGCGGTTCCGGCCCAGGCACCGGGGGATGGGCGGGGGACATGGCGAAAGCGTTAGCCGGGGCGGCGACGGATCCAGCCGAGCGGCTGGGGCTCGCCTACCTCGCGCGGCGGGACCGGACCGAGGCGCAGGTGTCCGCCTACCTGGCCCGTCGGGGCGTGCCGGCGTCCCGGATCGCCCGGCTGCTCTCCCGCTGGCGCGCCCTGGGCTATCTGGACGATGAGCGTTACGCGCTGCGATGGGGCGCCGCGCGGCTCGCGCGGCGGCCGGTCGGCCGAGGCCGGTTGGAGGCGGAGTTGCTCTCGCAGGGGCTCGCGGCTGACCTGGTCGCGCGCACGCTCGACCGGCTCTACGCGGAACGAAGCGAGCGCGCGCTCGCCGAGGCGCTGCTGGCGAAGCGGCGGGACGTTTCCCCGTCGGGTGCGGCGGCCCTGCTCCGGCGCCAGGGGTTCGACGAAGACGTGATCGCGGCGCTCACCGGGACCGAGAAGGAGACGACCTACGCGCCATGAGTCAGCGTGCCAACCAGCTCCGCCAGGCCTTCCTGCAGTACTTCGCCGGCCACGGCCACCAGGTGGTGCCCAGCTCGTCGTTGATTCCCCAGGCCGACCCGACTCTCCTGTTCACGAACGCGGGGATGAACCAGTTCAAGGGCATCTTCCTGGGCGAGGAGACGCGCCCCTACCGGCGGGCCGTGACCGTCCAGAAGTGCTTACGGGCGGGCGGCAAGCACAACGACCTCGAGAACGTCGGCTATACAGGCCGGCACCATACGTTCTTCGAGATGCTCGGGAACTTCTCCTTCGGCGACTATTTCAAGGAAGAGGCGATCGCGTTCGGGTGGGAGTTCCTGACCGCGGTGGTCGGCCTGCCGAAGGACCGGCTCTGGGTGACGGTCTTCCGCGAGGACGACGAGGCCGCCCGACTCTGGGCCAAGCTTGGCGTCCCGCTGGCCCGGATCATGCGCTGCGGGGAGAAGGACAACTTCTGGCAGATGGCGGACACGGGGCCCTGCGGCCCCTGCTCGGAGATCCACTACGATCAGGGTCCGGCGGTGCCCGGCGACGACGTGCCGAACGGCGCGGGCGACCGGGTGATCGAGGTCTGGAACCTGGTCTTCATGCAATATGATCGGGACACGAAGGGCATCCTGCGCCCCCTGCCCAAGCCGAGCATTGACACGGGGATGGGGCTCGAGCGCCTGGCCGCGGTCGCCCAGGGCGTCCCCAGCAACTATGAGACGGACCTCTTCCGGCCGCTGCTGGATGCGATCGGGAAGCGGACCGGCCGGCACTACGGCGCCGACGTGGCGACGGACCGCTCGTTGCGCGTGATCGCGGACCACCTGCGGGCGATCGCCTTCCTGATCGCCGACGGCGTGCTCCCGTCCAACGAAGGGCGCGGGTACGTGCTGCGGCGGATCCTGCGGCGAGCCGCGCGGCACGGCCGGCTGCTCGGTATGGCCGAACCCTTCTTGTACGGGCTGACCGGGGTGGTGGTCGAGCAGATGGGCGAGGCCTACCCGGAGCTGCGGTCCGCCGCAGGGACCGTGGCCGAGGTGGCGCAGGGGGAGGAGGAGCGGTTTATTGCCACGCTGGACCAGGGGCTGCCGATCCTGCAGGAGCTGGCGGCGAAGGCAAAGGCGGCTGGCCGGCCGGCGTTGTCCGGGGAGGACGTCTTCAAGCTCTACGACACCTACGGGTTCCCGGTGGATCTCATCGCCGAAGCCTGCCGCGAACAGGGCTTGGAGCTGGACGAGCCAGGGTTCCGCCGCGCGCTCGACGAGCAGCGGGAGCGGGCCCGGAAGACGGCGGGGTTCGAGGCGGCGGCAGCGAAGCCCCTCGTCCTCCAGGTTGCCGGCCAGGTCCGGGCGACCGAGTTTGTCGGGTACGAGGCCCTCACCGCCGAGGCGGTCGTGCAGGCGATCCTGAAGGACGAGCGGCTGGTGAAGGAGGCGGTGGAAGGTGAGGAGGTCGAGATCGCGCTGGACGTCACGCCCTTCTATGCGGAAGGCGGCGGCCAGGTGGGAGACCAGGGAACCCTGAGCGGCCCGGACGGGCGGGTGGAGGTGCGGGAGACGACGCGGCCGCTGCCGGAGTTCATCCTCCATCGCGGCGTCGTCCGGGCGGGCCGGGTGCGGACCGGGGATCGCCTCCTGGCCGCGGTGAACCCAACGACGCGTCAGGACGCGGCACGGAACCACACGGCCACGCACCTCGTCCACGCAGCGCTCCGCGAGATCCTCGGCCCGCACGTCAAGCAGTACGGGTCGCTGGTCGCGCCGAACCGGCTGCGGTTCGACTTCGCCCATTTCCGGCCGCTGTCCTCGCGCGACGTGGACGAGGTCGAAGGGCTGGTCAATGAGCAGATCCGGCGGAACGCCCAAGTCCAGACCGCCGTGATGGGGGTCCAGGAGGCGGTGGCCGCAGGCGCGCTGGCCTTCTTCGGCGACAAGTACGGCGACCGCGTGCGCGTCGTCAGCATCAACACGTTCAGCAAGGAGCTGTGCGGCGGCACCCACTGCCGCGCCACCGGCGAGATCGGCCTGTTCCGGCTCGTGTCTGAGTCGGGCGTCGCCGCGGGCGTGCGCCGCATCGAGGCCGTGACCGGCGGCGGCGCGCTGGCCCAGATGAAGCGGCTGGAAGCCGACATCCGGGAGCTCTCCGAGCTGCTGAAAGCCGGTCCCGACGAGCTGGTCGGCAAGACGCGCAAGCTCATGGCCCAGCTCAAGGAGAAGGAGCGGGAGCTGGAGGAGCTGAAGCTGCGCGTCGCGAGCGGAGCTGGCGGCAAGGCGGAGGCGACGGTCCGGACGATCCGTGGCGTGGCGGTGCACGCGCAGCGTGCGGACGGGCTCCAGACGGCGGAGCTGCGGGCGCTCGCGGACCGGGTCCGGGACAAGCTCCGGCGCGGCGTGATCGCGCTGGGCTCGGTCGCGGAGGGGAAGGCCTCCCTGCTGCTCGTCGTGACCAAGGATCTGACGCCAAAGCTCAAGGCCTCGGAGCTGATCCGGGAGATGGCTGCTGAGCTCGGGGGCACCGGCGGCGGCCGGGCGGAGATGGCGCAGGCCGGCGGCAAGGACCCGGCGCGGCTGGACGCGGCGCTGGAGCGCATCTTCGCGCTCGTCGAGCGGGCACTGGCGCCCTGAGCGGGTTGTAGGATGGCTCGGATGGTGAGGTGAGGTATGGGGTTGATCAAGACCGCCTGTCTGGCGACGTTGGGGATTGAGGCGACCGTCCGCGAAGCCCTGAGCGAGCTGGTCCGCAAGGGCGAAGCCAGCGAGAGCCCGCTGGCGCGGTCGGTCCGGGGCCTGCTGGAGAAGGGGGAGACGGTCAAGCAGGATCTGCAGCGGGAAGAGGGCCGACTCGTCGGGCGGCTGTGCGAGAAGCTGAACATCCCCACCCGCGCCGACCTGGAGCGCCTCCACCGCAAACTGGACGACCTGGCCGTGACGATGGCGACCAGCCGGCCCGAGCGGCATTCCTGAGCGACGCCCATGGCGGGTAAGCGCATCCTGGCTCTGGACCCCGGCACCAAGCGGATCGGCGTCGCGCTCAGTGACGAGCTGGGTTGGTTCGCCCAGCCGCTCGAGACCTACGAGCGCCGGACGGTCGAGCGCGATGTCGCCCATATCCAGCGCCTGGTCGAGCGGCATGAGGTGCGCGAGGTCGTCATGGGCCTGCCGCTCCGGCTGGACGGCGCCGCGGGCCCGCAGGCCGAGGCGGTACGGCGGCTCGTGCAGAGCCTCGAGCGGACGCTCACCGTGCCGGTGATCGTCTGGGATGAGCGGCTGACGACCAAGTCGGCTGAACGTCTGCTGATCGAAGCCGACGTGAGCCGCCGCAAGCGGAGGGGAGCAGTCGACCGCGTGGCGGCAGC
This sequence comes from uncultured Nitrospira sp., assembly GCA_964616355.1. GTDB lineage: Bacteria > Nitrospirota > Nitrospiria > Nitrospirales > Nitrospiraceae > CAZTUO01. Next base: position 12,079 of record CAZTUO010000025.1, on the reverse strand, counting down.
GCTCCTGCTCCAGAGCTACCTGGAGGGTCAGGCCGCCTCGCCGACAGCCGGGGCCGACCGGGCTGCCGCCAGGGACAGCGGCGCGGGGTAAGCTGATGCACCGTGCGCTCGCCACCGTGCTCGTGGCGGCCGGGGTCTCCGCGGCGGGCGCCCTGGGTTACCAGGGCTTGCAGTGGGCCGCCGATGCGCCCGCTGGCGCGAGGGACCGGAGCGCCCCGCGGACGGTGGACGTGCCGGACGGGGCCACGTTCCGGGACGTCGCGGCGCTGCTGGAGAAAGAAGGTCTGCTGGCGAGCCGTTGGCCGTTCCTGCTGCTGGGGAAGCTCCAGGGGGCGGACCGGCGGGTCGTGGCGGGCGAGTACGTGCTGCATCCCGGCATGACCTCGCGGGAGATCCTGTCAATCCTCGTCGAAGGGCGCGTCGTCCTCCGCACGGTCACGATCCCCGAAGGCTACACAGTAGCCCAGATCGCCGACCTGCTCAGCCAGACCGGCGTCGCCGATCCCGGTGAGTTCCTCAAGGCCGTGCGCGACCGGGGGTTCATCCGGACGCTGGGGATCGAGGCCCCGAGCCTGGAAGGCTACCTCTTCCCGAACACCTACCGCTTCGCCCGGCGCACGGATGCCAAGGAGGTCGCCGCCGTGCTCGTGGAGGGCCTGCGGCGGGCATTCACGGTGGAGTGGCGCGACCGGGCGAGCGACATCGGCCTGAGCGTTCACCAGGTGCTCACGCTGGCCTCCGTGATCGAGAAGGAGACCAACACGGAGGGCGAATACGAGCTGGTCTCCGCCGTCTTCCACAACCGGCTGCGGCGGGGGATTCCGCTGCAGAGCGATCCGACGGTGATCTATGCGCTCGGCGCCTTCGACGGGGACTTGAAAAAGCGCGACCTCTCGGTCGCGAGCCCGTACAACACGTACCGGGTCGCCGGCCTGCCGCCGGGGCCGATCGCCAACCCCGGCGCGAAGGCGATCCGGGCCGCGCTGTACCCCGCGCCGGTACCCTATCTCTACTTCGTGTCGCGCAACGACGGCACCCACGTCTTCTCGACCACGCTAGCCGAGCACAACCGCGCGGTGGAGAAGTATCAGCGGCGGGGCGCGCGACGACTTTCTTAGGAAGACCGATGCAGCCGCGCTCGTTGGCGGACCGGATCGATCACACGGTGCTGCGCCCGGAGGCGACGCGGAGCGACGTGCGGCGGCTCTGCGAGGAAGCGGTCCAGTACGGGTTCGGGGCGGTGTTCGTCCCGCCCTGCTTTCTGGAGGAGGCGGTCGCGGTCTTGCGGGGCCAGCCAATCCGCGTCGGCGTGCCCGTGGGGTTCCCGCTCGGCTCCCAGCGCACCCGGGCGAAGGTCTGCGAAGCTGTGGAGGCCTGCGAGCGGGGCGCGGTGGAGCTGGACATGGTGCTGAACATCGGCCGGCTCAAATCGGGCGAGTACGAGGCGCTGGAGGCCGACATCGCCGAAGTGGTGCGGGCCACGCCTGGGGTCGGCCACAAGGTCATCCTGGAGACCTGTTACCTGACGCAGGAGGAGAAGGTCACGGCCTGTCGCCTGGCCGTCAACGCCGGCGCGGACTACGTGAAGACCTCAAGCGGCTTCGGCCCCGGCGGCGCCACCGTCGAGGACGTGCGGCTGCTTGCCGAGACCGTGGCCGGCCGGGCCCGCGTGAAGGCGTCCGGGGGGATCCGCGACCTGAAGACTGCGGTGGCGCTGCTGGATGCAGGGGCGGACCGCCTGGGGACGAGTGCCGGCCTCGCGATCCTGGCGGAGTGCCTGGCTGCCCGCGCGTCCGGGAGGACCTGATCATGGCGCCTGCGCCCGCCGCCGGCGGTCCCCTCGCGGCCTACGGAGTGCCGTGCTGAGCGCGCTGCTCGATACCCTCCGCGATCTGCTGTCGGTCTGGGGGCCGCCGGCCGATCCCTCCGAGTCCCCCCTCCCGCTCCAGCCGCGCCCCCGCCCCCTCGTGGACTTCGACGGGTTCAAGAAGGGCATCGATAACGTCCACATCGACGTGCGGCTCAGCCCGCAGTTCGTCCGCCAGGCCCGGCGCCTGATCACCAGCCTCCTGGAGCAGCAGGTCGGGCAGGACGGGTGGGGCCAGAAGGGGGCCGGGCCCTCGCGCAGCGACTGGGAGACGTTCCGGACGACCTATGCCCAGATGGTGGAGGGGGCGATCCATCGCGCCAAGCTCCTGGGCCAGCCCGCCCTCGTCGCCTTGGTCCAACTGGGAGCGATGAAGTTCCTTCTGCGGCAGGTGCAGGGAGAGCTCGATTCCTTCCGCCAGTCCCTGCGGGCAGCGCTCGGGTCCGCCGGCGAGACGTCGGACGCCGACCGCATCCAGCTCAATGAGCGGATGGGATGGCTGGTCCGCAACCGGGCCCGGCTCCGCTATCGGCTCAACCACCAGGTCATCGAGCAGATGTACAAGGCCGAGTCGGGCTTGGTCGCCGAGCTCCGGCAGTCGCTGCTGGGGGAGCGCTGGCCGCTGCCCGAGGAGGTGCTGTTCAACCCGTTGCTCCGGGCCGAGAACCCGCTCGACGACGAGATCCTGATGAAGCACTATGTCTGGCTGGGGCAGGGCATGGACGACCTCTACAGCTTTTCGGCGATGGATGGGGCGCTCCCGTACCTGTTCCGCCGGCGCGAGCCGGTCAGCGAGGCCGAACAGGTGCTGACCCGGGCTGAGCAGGGACATCAGCAGTTGGTCCTCGAGCTGGAACGGCTGCGGGGCAAGCGGTCACGGACCCAGCCCAATGAATGCCGCACGGAACTGGAAACCCGGCTTGCGGCTGCCCAGGCGGAGCTGGAGCGCGCGCGAGCCGCCTACGTACGCGCGCACGCCGCCTGGCTCGACGTGCCAGCCAACGCCGACTTCCTGTTCAACGCGGACCACTATGCCGGGCTGGTGAGGAAGGCGGATGAGGAGGGGGATCGCGAGGGCGCGGCTCGCCTGCGCGCGCAAGTGCGGTTCCAGCGCCGCCTGCTCGCGACGCTCGAGCGGCGGTTCCGCGAGCGCGGGTGGCTGGGGGCTGTCCTGGCCTCTTACGAGATGGTGCCGCTGTTCCGTGACTGCGCGGCGCTGTTCACGGCTCAGCAGCTCCACCAGATTCTGAGCGGGGTGGTCGGCAAGAAGGAGTTGCGGTTCAAGCTAAAGGAGAAGCCGCGGGGCGGCCGAGCAGTCCCGACGGCGGCGCTGCTCGCGGCGGTCCGACGCGTCCAGGCCCCGTCCCGCCGGCAGCGCCGGGCGGCCCTCCTTCGGTTCATGACCGACTTTCTCACGCTCCGGCGCGATCTCGGCGCGTATCACCAAGTGCACCGCCTGATGAACCAGATCGCGCTCCAAGAGGATCCCCAACACATCCGGCTGTCGCGCACCAACCACACGTTGTACGAGTTCCGCGTCTCCACCGAGGAGGAGACCGTCGCGCAGACGGTGCTCAACCACGTGATCCTGAAGGCGGACGTGCGCGGGTCCACCACCATGGTCGCCGAACTCCGCAAGCGCGGCTTGAATCCCGCGTCGCACTTCAGCCTGAACTTCTTCGGGCCGCTCAACGACCTGCTGGAAACCTACGGGGCGAGCAAGGTCTTCATCGAGGGGGACGCAGTGATCCTGAGTATCCTGGAATACCAGGAAACGCTGGAACACCAGTTCAGCGTGGCGCGCGCCTGCGGGCTGGCCAAGCGGCTCCTGGGAATGGTGCAGGCGCAGAACGCAGTCTGCAAGAAAGAGGGCCTGCCCGAGCTGGAATTGGGGATCGGGCTGGTCTTCAACGACGAGGCGCCGACGTTTCTCTACGACGGGAACACCCAGATCATGATCTCGCCGGCGATCGGCAAGGCGGACCGCCTCTCCTCATGCTCGTGGATGCTGCGGAAGGAGCGCGGCCTCCGCACCCATCCGAGCCTGGCCTATGCGAACGTGGACCTCTACGAGCTGCCGGAGGGTGACCCGCTGCGTGGGGAGAAGGGGGAGATCCATCTCCTGTACAACCTCAACGGAATTATGCTGGACGAAGCCGCGTTCGCCAAGCTCAAGACGGAGATCACCCTCCGCCGGCTGGAGCTGCGGCTGCCCGGGAACGCGGGGCTGCTGACCGTCCACACCGGGCGGTTTCCCGATCTCAAAGGGGGAATGCATCGGGTCGTGGTCCGCGAAGGGCGGATCCGCCTTTTCGATCGCTCCCACAAGTTGTTCGGCGAGCCGACCCAGGGAGTGTTCTACGAAGTCGTCGCGAACGAGACGGTGCTCGCCCAGGTAGCCGAGGTGCTCAAGGAGACGGTGGGGGAAGGGTAGGAGCCTTGCCGCCCTTGTCTCTTCGGCAGCCGGGGGGTACCATCGGGTGAGGGGGCCCGGCCCGCGTAGCGGATCCGACCGTGATCAATCGCGTTATCCTCATCGTGCTGGACAGCCTCGGGGTCGGGGAGTTGCCCGATGCCCCGGCCTACGGCGACGTCGGGTCGAACACGCTGGCGCACGTGGCCGCGGCGGTCGGCGGGCTCAGGGTGCCGAACCTGGAATCGCTCGGGTTGGGCCACCTCGGCGAGTTTGCCGGCGTCAGGCGGATCGGGCAACCCGAGGGGTGCTTCGGGAAGATGGCAGAACTGTCGCCGGGCAAGGACACCACGACCGGCCATTGGGAGCTGTGCGGCTTGGTCGTCGAGACGCCGTTCCCTACCTATCCGGCAGGCTTCCCGCCCGAGGTGATCGAGCCTTTCCAGGAGGCCATCGGCCGGAAGGTCCTGGGCAACCGGGCTGCCTCCGGCACGGAGATCATCGAGGATCTGGGCGAGGAGCACCTCCGCACGGGCTGTCCGATCGTGTACACGAGCGCGGACAGCGTCTTTCAGATCGCTGCGCACGAGCGGGTCATTCCCCCGGAGGAGCTGTATCACCTGTGCCGGACGGCGCGCCGACTGCTCAAACCGCCGCACCAGGTGGCGCGGGTCATTGCGCGGCCGTTTGTCGGCGAGCCCGGGGCGTTCGTCCGGACCGAACGGCGTCGGGATTTCTCAGTCGAGCCTCCCGGGCGCACCCTGCTGGACGGCCTGCAGGCGTCCGGCCAGCTCGTGGTGGGCGTCGGCAAGATCCAGGACTTGTTCAACGGGCGAGGGATCGGGCGGGCGATCCACACGGGCAGCAACCAGGCGGGGTTGGACGAGGCCGTGCGGGCGCTCAAGACGGTGCCGCGCGGGCTGATCTTCGCGAACCTGGTGGATTTCGACACGCTCTACGGGCATCGCAACGACGCCCCGGGGTACGCGCGGGCACTAGAGGCCTTCGACCTGAGGCTCGGGGAACTGCTGAAGGGCTTGCGCGAGGGCGATGTCCTGTTCCTGACGGCCGATCACGGGAACGACCCGACGACGCCGAGCACGGACCATTCGCGGGAATACGTCCCGCTGCTGGCCTGGGGCCCTCGGCTCGCGCGGGGCGTGAACCTGGGCACGCGCCGGAGCTTCGCGGACCTGGGCCAGACTGTCGCGGACGCCCTCGGCGCGCCGCGGCTCCCCTGGGGCGAGAGTTTCCTGGATGCGTTGGTGCCAGGATAGCGAACAGCCAGCAGCGAGCCGCTCATCGCGAACAGGCGCCGGCGAGTCGCCCTCCGTGGTTCGCTGCTCGCTATTGGCTGGTAGCTTAGGAGCGGCGATGTCTTTCGAAGAGCGGCTGGTGCAACTGGGCCTCGTCCTCCCGGCTCCCCCGAAGCCGGTGGCGACCTACATCCCGGCCGTGCGGGTCGGCGACCTCCTGTTCCTTAGCGGCGTCATTCCGTTGCAAGATGGGCGGCTGGCCGCGGAGGGCAAGGTCGGCAAGGCCCTGACCGTTGAGCAGGGATACGCGGCGGCGCGGATCGCGCTCCTCAATGCGCTGGCGATCGTGCGGGGCGAGATCGGGTCGCTGGACCGCGTGCGGCGCGTGGTGCGGCTGGTGGGGTACGTGGCGTCGGCCGAGGGGTTCGTCCAGCAGCCGGCGGTCATCAATGGGGCTTCGGATCTCCTCGTGCAGATTTTCGATGAGGCGGGGCGGCACGCGCGGGTCGCGCTGGGCGCGGCCGAGTTGCCCCTGAACGCGCCGGTCGAGCTCGAGCTGATCCTGCAGGTCACGTAACACGCCAGGCTCCAGAGGAGGGAGGACGATGGGTGGGCGAGTGGCCGTGGTCCGGTGGGGCGCGGCCGCGATGCTGGCGGGATGCTTGGCCTGGCCCGCCGGCGCGGCGGAGCCCGGTGAGCGCGCGCTGACGGCCGAGGAGCGGCAGCTCCTCGACGGCAAGAGCACGCTCTACGTGGAAGTGCGGGTCTCGACCTGGATGCCGCGGGGCCGGACCCTCTTCGACGCCGAGGCGACGGTGCACCGGAAGCTCGCCGCCGCCGGGCTGAAGGCGGTCCGCAATCCGACGGACCCGCATGATCTCGTCCTCCGGGTGGACTATCGGGAGGAGCGAGGCAAGGAATTCAGCTTCGACAACTATGGGACCGACATCGTCTGTCGGGTCCGCCTGGAGCATCCCGTCCTGGGCCTCCTCCTGGACCTGACCATCCGGGAATCCTCCCCAGAACCGGAGACCGGCACGCCTCCGTACCTGGAAGCGCTCGCCCGCTTCGAGGCGAACCCGTACTTCTACCTGCTCGGGGACATCGTGCACGGCCGGTTGGTGTCCCATCTGGACCAGACGGGCGCGCTGATCCAAGCGCTGGAACGGCTGATTGACTTCGACCCCTCGAAGCTCGACCATCCCCAGGACGGGCACACGATGGCTCCGAACGAGATCGTCTACCTGGGGCAGGCCCGCGAGAACACGATCCGGGAGCTGGGGCGGCTGAAGGAGCCCCGCGCCGTTCCCGCGCTGGATCGGCTGTTGCGGCACGCGGATCCCCGGGTGCGCCTGTCGTCCGTCGAAGCCTTGCGCGCCATTCCCGGGCCCGCGGCCAGCGCCGCGCTGGAGCGGGCTGCCCAAGAGGATCAGGCGGACGACATCCGGGCGGCGGCCGCCTCGGCGCTGGCCGCGAGGCCGGCGGATCCGCCCACGCCGTGAGGGCGGCGGCTTGACATGAAAATTCTACGGTTGGTATAGTGCGACCATCCTTCGTTTCTTGGCGTGCCTCCGCCCCGGTCCGCTTCCTCCTGGCGCACGGGAAGCGTCAGTTGCGCCCAGGGAACACACCCATGGCGACAACGTCGAGCGCATCGCGACAAAGACGGCGTCTGATTGTCTGGCTCTGCGCCTGGCTTGCGATGGCCGGTGCAGGGGCCGAGGTCCGGGCGCAGGCCAGCCTCGCCCCAGAAGCAGCCTCGCCCGGCGCGGCCGTCACGATCGCCGGCAAGGGGTTCGGCTCCTTCAAGTCCAGTCAGGCCAACCGGGTGCTGTTCAACGGCGTCCCTGCCCTCGTTCAGCGGTGGGAGCCGGAGCTGATCGAGGTGCGGGTCCCGCTGCGGGCAACGAGCGGGCCTGTCCAGGTCGTCCGCGGGAAGAAGAAGCTCACGGTCGGAACCTTTACCGTCACCAAGCCAGTCGTCGAGGCGGTCACGCCGGCCGAGACCGAGCCAGGCTCGGTCATCCAGATCACCGGCCAGCATTTCGGCAACACGGCTGGCTCCAAGGATCCGAACTCGATGTTCGGGGTCAATGACGTCCTCATCGCCGGCGTGCCCGCCCGGGTGCGAAAGTGGCGCGACACCAAGATCGAGGTCGAGGTGCCGGCCAACGCGGAGAGCGGCGATGTCGTGGTCCGGCTCGCTTCCTACGATCCGCTGCCCGATGGCTCCTGTTGCGCCCCCGTGGAGTACACGGTGAGCAACCCCGCGCCGCTCGCCGTGCTGCCGACCATTCGGGTGGATCCGACGGCCGGACCGGTTGGGACGAAGGTGGTCCTATTCGGCCAGGGCTTCGGCGCGACCAAGGCGCCGGGCGACGCCGTGCTCTTTGCCGGTCACCCGGCCACCGTGGCGCAGTGGTCGGACAAGATGGTGGTCGTCCACGTCCCGCTGAACGCTACGAGCGGGCCCTTGACGTTGCGCCGCCACGGGGCCGATCGGACGCTCGGGACCTTCACGGTGCAGACGCCGAAGGCCACCGGGCTGTCCCCGAGCCACGCGCCCATCGGCAGCCTCCTGCGGATCACGGGCGAGCACTTCGGCCTCTTCTCCGAGAGCGGGTCCACGCCCTTCGCCTTCATTGATTTCAACAAGGGCGAGAACGGCGTCGAGATCGGCGGGGTTCCGGCGATCGTCTACCGCTGGCACGACGACAAGATTGACGTATGGGTGCCGTATAGCGCGAAGAGCGGCTCCGTCGTGGTCAAGCGCGGCGCGACGGTTCCCAAGCCCGACGGATCCTGCTGCGCCGAGCGCGGCGTGGTCCGGGTAGAGGCGGGGACGTTCACCGTCGTCACGCCTCGGGTGGACTCGTTCACCCCCGTCTCGGCCGGACTCGACGCGGTCGTGACGATCAAAGGCGCCGGCTTCGGCGACTTTCTGAAGACGATGGAGGCGACCCAGCCAGGCCTCAACGAAAGCGCCCACGACAACCTCGGGATCCAGTTGAACGAGAACGTCTCGCGCAGCGAGGTGCTCTTCAACGGCGTGGCGGGCCTGGTCCTCTCCTGGACCGATACGGAGATCAAGGTCCGGGTGCCCCACCGGCACGTGTTCGGCTTCGGGACGCGCGAAGGCTTTCTGCCCAATCCCACCACCGGCCCGCTCGTCGTGCGGCGCGGCTCCTGGGACCTGCTGCCCGATGGTGGCTGCTGCACGCAGAAGAAGTGGGTCACCGTCGAGGCCGGCCAGTTCACCATCCTGCCGACGGGCCTGCCTGACCAAGGCTACTACAGCGACAAGCAGCCGGGTCGGGATTGACGGGCGCTCGATGCGACCGCGACCGTTCATGACCGCCTTCCTGGGGCTGGCGCTGACGAGCCTGATGGCGCTGGCGCCCGACCGCTGCGCCGCTGCGGCGGAGCCCCGGATCGTGACGGCTGTGCAGACCAGCGGGACGGAGGTCTCTCTCATGGGAATCCACTTCCGCGACGCCAAGCTGGGCTGGGCGGTGGGGGCGGGGGGGATGATCCTGAAGACAGCCGACGGCGGCCGGCGTTGGCGCAAGGTGTCGAGCGGCAGCAGCACCCTGCTGACGGCGGTCTTCTTCGTGGACCAGCAGCAAGGCTGGGTGGTCGGGGCCAACGGCACGATCCTGCACTCGAAGGACGGCGGGGAGAATTGGCGTCGCCAGAACAGCGGCGTTCAAACCACGCTGTACGGGCTCTTCTTTCTGACCCCTGCTCTGGGGTGGGCGGTGGGCGCGGGGGGGACCATCCTTCACACCAAGGATGGAGGGCTCCACTGGGACGACCAGCTCAGCGGATCCAGCGCGGCCCTCTACGGGGTGCATTTTGCGAATGAGCAGCGCGGGGGCGTCGTCGGTGCGCTCGGCACGATCCTGATGACCGAGGACGGCGGTCAGACCTGGACCCTGCGGGACACGCAAAGCGCCGCGACGTTCTTCGATGTCATGTTCGCCGATGTCGCAAACGGATGGGCGGTCGGGAACGCGGGCGCGATGTTTCAGACGAGTGACGGAGGCCGGACGTGGGTGGACCGGACGCTGCCCTGCGGGCGGGGCTGCCTGAAACCGCTCGACCTGATCCGGATCCGATTCACCAGCCCCCAGGCGGGCTGGATCGTCGGGGAGCGGGGGGCGATCTTCCGAACCACCGATGCCGGCTTCAGTTGGGTGCCGCAGGAGAACGGTGCGAAGGCCTCTCTGTTCGGCTTGTCCTTTCCCGATCCCGAGCACGGCTGGGCGAGCGGGGAGGGCGGGACCATCCTCCAAATAACGGCCAGTCGGTAGCGCTCGGAAGCCCTCGGCGCCTTATCCCAGTGCGCCCAACCGGCTCTGGAGGATGCTGAGCGCGGCGAGCGCGGCGGTCTCGGCCCGAAGGATCCGCTCGCCGAGTGTGATCGGCACGAAGCCACAGGCCACGGCCGCCTCCAGTTCCTCACCGGTCCACCCACCCTCCGGTCCTACGGCCACGGCAAGACTGGCCACAGGGCCCGCGGGCAGGGCAATTGAAGAGAGGGGCGTGCCGGGGCCGCGCTCGCTGAGGATCAGCGCGAGCGGAGCGCGCGACCCTCGCAGGAAAAACTCCCTGGCCTCGCAGGGCGCCGCGACCTCCGGAATCTCCCACCGCTCGGATTGCTGCGCCGCTTCGAGCGCGATCCGCTGCCAGCGCTCGCGCTGGCCAGCCACCCGGTCCGGCTGCGGCCTGACCACGCTCCGGCTCGAGAGGATTGGGACCAGGCCGGCGGCGCCAAGCTCGGTGGCCTTTTGAATGACCCACTCCATCCGCTCGCCTTTGAGCAGACACTGTCCGAGCAGGAGCGTGGGCCAGGTGACCGGGGGACCCCTCCGCTCTTCCAGGACCTGCCCGGTCAGCTCTTGACGACCGAGGCTGGTCACCCGGATCCGGTAGCGCCGCCGCCGCTCGTCGCCCAGCCACAGCTCCTCGCCCGGCCGGATCCGGAGGCTGGCCCGCAGGTGATGGAGCAACGGGCCCGTGACGCGCACCGCCCCGTTCTGAACTTGGTTGGCTTGGATGAAGAAGACGGGCACGTGCGCAGACGTGCAACGCAAGACGGGACACGCGCTATTCGAACAGGCTCTTCATCTTCTCGAAGAAGCCGTCACCCTCCGTGTCCGCGGCGATGCCGCTCTCCTTGGCAAACTGCGTGAGCAAATCCTTTTGCTTGGCCGTGAGCTTGGTTGGGATCTGCACCTTGATCCGCACGAGCTGGTCGCCAGTCTGCTGGCCCTTCAGGCTGGGCACGCCCAGGCCCTTCAACCGGAGCACCTTGTCGTGCTGCGTGCCTGGTGGGATCCTGACGACCGTGGAGCCCTTGAGGGTCGGTACCTCCACCTTGCCTCCTAACGTCGCGGTGACGAAGTTGATCGGCACGTCGCACAGGATGTCGTTCCCCTTGCGCGTGAAGACGGGGTGGGGTTTGACCGTGATGGCCACATAGAGGTCGCCCGGGGGACCGCCGTTGACCCCGTGCTCGCCCTCGTTCGCGAGACGCAGGCGCATGCCGGACTCGATCCCGGCGGGGATGTTCACGGAGAGCGTGCGCTCGCGATAGACGCGCTTGCGTCCCCGGCAGGTCGTGCAGGGTTCGATGATGATCTGTCCTGCCCCATCGCAGTGGGTACAGGGCCGGCTGACGCTGAAAAAGCCCTGCTGGAAGCGGAGCTGGCCGGACCCTTTGCAGCTCGGGCAGACCTTGAGCGCGGCGGCGGACCGCGCGCCGGTGCCCTGGCAATCCTGGCAGACTTCCCACCGCGGGACCTTGAGCTTAGCCTCCTTGCCCGAGACGGCCTCTTCGAACGACAGCTCTAGGTTGTACTGGAGGTCCGACCCGCGCTCCGCCCGCTGGCGGGCCCGCGTGCCGGTTCCGAAGAAGTCCTCGAAGATGTCGTTGAAGATGTCCCCGAAGCCGCCGCGGCCGAAGTCGAAGCCTTCGAAGCCGCCGCCGAAGCCCTGCTGGGCGCCAGCGTGGCCAAACATGTCGTAGTGCTTGCGCTTCTCGGGATCGCTGAGGACTTCGTAGGCTTCGTTGATCTCCTTGAACTTCTCTTCGGCCGCTTTCTTCTGCTGATCGCTGCTCTGGAGATCGGGGTGGTACTGGCGGGCCAGCTTGCGGAAGGCTTTCTTGATGTCGTCCTCCGAAGCGTTCCGGTCAATGCCGAGGATGTCGTAGTAGTCGCGCTTTGCCACGTGCGCCATGGTCGGAAGCGAATAGCCGGCAGTGAACAGTGCGCAGCTAGGAGTTCACAGCGATTGGCTGTTCGCAACTAGCCGCCTGCTACTTCTTGTCCTTGTCCACTTCTTCGAATTCGGCGTCCACGACCTTCTCGTCGGGCTTGCTCGAGCCACCGCCGTTGCCGCCAGTGGCGCCGGCGCCAGAGGCGCTCGCGCTGGCCGCCTTCTTGTACATCTCCTCCGCCAGTTTGTGGGAGGCGGTCGTCAAAGCCTGCAGAGCCGACTCGATGGCCGCTGGGTCGTCCCCCTCCATCGTCTTGCGGA
>CAZTUO010000024.1:12993-19243 GCA_964616355.1 uncultured Nitrospira sp. | reverse complement strand
CCGCATGCATCCGACGACGAGGATTCATCAATTAGCCCTCCATATACAAGAGGGAAGGAGGGGGATTCCTCCAATCTTATGTCAGGTATCTTACCACCGTTCCGTGACAGATGGGGTCACATCTGCCCAAGGAGCGGGACGGGCTGTCAGCAAAAGGCGTGCAGCGCTGGAAGGGGCCGAGGGGAGACTGGAGCTGGCGAGAGGACTCGAACCTCCAACCGGCGGTTTACAAAACCGCTGCTCTACCGATTGAGCTACGCCAGCTTCGGCAGGGAGCCTACACCCGGACGCGGTTTCTCTGCAACTAGGGGATACCTGAGGAGGCGCTGGAGTTGGCCATCGTGGGCCAAGGGCCGAATACGCGCCAACGCGAGAGCGGCTCGTGGTCCTCTACTTGCCCAGGGATGTCCGATCCCGTGAGTGCCGGGCCCAGGCCTTATCACGATGGCTCCCCGCCGCTGTCGAACTACCAGGTACGCCCTGGACCTCCTCGGCCAGCTTGTGCAGCAGATCGTCCGCCAGCGGGCCAGGGGCGGTTTGCTGACGGAGCGGGTGCCGGTGCCTCAGGGAGCAGGTCCCGCAAATTTTTCATTGACTCCACTGAGGCAAGTGAGTACTGTTGCCGCGAATGTGTTAACCTCCTAGGAGGGCAAGCGATCTTCGATGGCCTAACGGGTAGGGCTCCCACCAGTGGTCGGGAGTCCCGGGTTAACATGTTTCGCGACCGTCCCGACGCGGGCCGACGCCTGGCGGGCCTGCTGGCCCGTTACCAGGGTTGCCCCGGAGGCCTGATTTTGGGGATTCCGCGCGGCGGCGTCCTCGTCGGCCTGGAGGTGAGCCTACAGCTCCGGCTGCCGCTGGACGTGTTCATCACCCGGAAGCTTGGCGCCCCGGACAATCCGGAGCTGGCGATCGGCGCGCTGAGCGAGACCGGCTACCTCCACCTGAACCAGGAGCTCCTCGACGCCTATCCGCCGCTGCGCCGCTACGTGGAGCCCGAACGCCGCGCGCAGGAGCTGGAGATCGCGCGCCGCCGCGCGCTGTACCGCGGCGGCCGGGACCTCCCGGATCTGCAGGGCCGCACCGTGCTCCTGGTGGACGACGGGGTCGCCACTGGCGCGACCTACCTGGCGTCGGTCCACGCGCTCAAGGCGGGAGGCGTGGCCTGCCTAGTGGCGGCGCTCCCGGTGGCCCCGGCCGACACCGCCAGGGTCATCGCGAGTGCCGTGGACGACTGCGTCGTGGTGGACTGCCCAGCGGCCTTCTATGCCGTCGGGCAGCATTACCTCGACTTCCGGCAGATCGAGGACGAGGAGGTGCGGGCCTGTCTGGCCAAGGCCTGGCGCGCTGGCGGCGCGGACGACTCGCCGCGCGACACTTGACGCGATCCGATCCTGCCGCTATGCTCGCTCGGGGTTGCGGTTATCCACACCAGGTAGGGAGGCCTCATGCGCCAGCTTGTCGCACTTGCGGGAGTGACGGTCGTGATCCTGATCAGTGGGTGTGCCACGGGGGAGTGGGTCCATCCGGAAAAACCCAAGGACGAGTTCGCGCAGGATTACCGGACATGCGAGCAGCGGGTCTACAGCGACCCCAAGTTGCAGCAGGGCAGCAAGTACCTCTACGTCGAAGCGATCGAGCGTTGCGTCAAGAAGGAAGGCTGGGTGTTCCGGCAGCCGGAATAGCGGCGGACGAGCCTGCCTGGCAGGGGGTGGCGAAGAGTCGTGCCATCTCCGCCCGGATGGTCATCTGGCCAACGGATGAGTCACCGGCTGATGATGCCTGCCCGTTAACCGATAATTAACCCCTCCATTATCGAGAAGTAACGCTGCGCCCTTACAACCACCACAGGGGACAAGTTCTCGAGCCCGAGGGGAGGTTGTAATGGGCAGGATCCCACCGTTCGGCCTGCTGCTCGCGTTCACGCTGAGCGCCTGTGCGGCGCCAGCGCCCTTTCCGCCAGAAGTCACAGAACGGGTGGACCGTACGTTCAGCTTCGAGGCCTGGCGAGATGCACCCCCGAGCAACGCCAGCGGCCAGTCGGGGTCGGGACACACCGTGATGTTCGGCGGACGGATCGTGCAGGCCGGGCCGGATGACGATGGGAAGGGCATTCTGATCGTGGCGGAGCAGCTCCCGATCCAGCAGCATCCGGTGTACGGCCCGGTTGACGATAAGGGGAATCTGCGAGCTGGCCAGTTCGAGTTTGCCATTCTCTATCCGGGTGAGTTGAAGCAGGAGGCGTTGCAGCGCGGAAATAAATTCGTCGTGGTGGGGAAAACGGCGGAACGAATCCACGTATTGGTGCAGGGGGCGCCGAAGACGGAACCGTTTCTGGTCGCTGAGTGCATCCATATTTGGCAGACGGGGCTCGGCTCGATCGCCGGGTTCCAGGAAGACCCAGGAGCCGGCTACGCCTCGCTCCCGCACGAAACCTACTGCGCGCCTAAGAACCACTGACGGTCTATCAGGAAGTCGGCGTGTGGCCGGCCACCGACCGAATTCGTGACGGAGACGCCGCGCGGGGGCGTTCAACCTGAACGCCCCCACAGCGGGGCTGCCGTTCGAGTGCCCTATCGCGTGGCGCAATAGGTTTCTTGGGGAAGCGCGTAGTAGCCGTCGGTGGTATGGGGAAAGTCGGAGATCTGGTAAGAGCCGTACTCTCCGGTCTTCCAGATGTGCATGCAGCGGGCTACCAGGTAGGGTTGTGTCCGGGGGATCCCGTCCGGGATCGTCATCGCCTTGCTGCCCTGCACCACCGCCACCACCAAGACCTTATTCCCGAACCAGAGTCCCTCCTCGTCTATCCTCCCAGGGTAGAGAATGGCGAACTGCTCGCCGGTGACCTCGGCCGTCTCGACCGGGCCGTAGACCGGGTGCTCGGCGACCGGAAGATTCTTGACAAGAATCAGGATCCCCTCGTCGGTGAGCTCGGTGCCTACGATTTCCCCGCCCAGCATGAGGGCCCGCCCCATGTACGTATCGGCATCTGCCTGGAGAACGCCGAACGGCATGTCGCGGAGGGTGTCGCTTGTCACGCTCGGAGGAAAGAGTGCGGGTGCGGCGGAGGCGGCGAAGGGGACAGCCAGGAGCGCAGCCAGCAGGGTCAGCATCCTGGTCATAGGACACCTCCCATGTGATGGAACGTCCAATGACTGTCCACACTTGTAACATAGAGTTAACAAAGAGACAAGCGCTGTTTGTTGAGGGGGCGGGCTACCGGGCAAGCGTGGGTTGCACAATCGCCTGGGCCGGGCGGGCCTTGCTGCAGGCGGGGGCATAGCCGCCGCGACAGGCGGACGCATAGTCTCCTCGAGCCTTGGCGTGGTTCCCGATCATGGAGGAAGCCACGGCCCGGTTGTAGTAGAGTTCAGGGTCCACACTGCCAAGCTGGATGGCCTGAGAAAAGTCCTCGACCGCCTCCTCGAACCGCAACATCTGCAGACGCACCAGGCCACGGCTCGCGTAGGCTTGGCGCAGGGACCGATCCAGGAAGAGGGCCCGGTCCAGATCCTGCAGTGCGGCGGACAAGTGGCCGGTGCTGGCATAGACGACGGCCCGGTTGGCGTAGAGCATGGCGTTCTCGCTGTCCAAGGCGAGGGCGGCGGTGTAGTCCGCGAGCGCGCGATCATGGTCTCCCAGTCGCCGGTAGGCGAGACCGCGGTGAGTGAGCGCGAGCGCGGACCGGGGATCGAGATGCACGGCTTCGGTCAGGGGGCTGAGGGCGTCAGCATGGCGGCCGGCGTTGAGATAGGCCACCCCCAGGTTGCTGCGATACTGGGCGTTCGACGGGGCCAGGCGGATGGCTTCGGCGAAGTCGTGGATGGCCTCGGCGGATCGGCCCAGCCGCGCCTTGACAAACCCGCGGGCGTTCCACAGCTCGGCGCGGTCCGGCGCCATCTGAATCGCCAGCGAGAGGGTTGCAAGCGATTGGTGAACGGCGCCACCGCTGAACTCCTTCTGCGCCTGGGCGAGCAACAGCGCCGGAGGGGCTTGATCAGGTTGGGCTGCGGGAAGCGCAGCGCAACCGATCGGCAGCAGGACCGAGGTTGCCAGAAGCAGGAGTTGCCGGAAGCGAGACTCGATCCAGGCCATCACGCTCTCTCCCTTCGCTGAGATCACAACGGTGCCAGTTACGCTGCGAAACGAAGATAGCGCCGGACTGTTACCTGGTGGGGACGGAGATGTTACGGGCAGGTAAAATTAGCGGTCGGCAAGTTCTTTGCGCAGCCGGTTGATTTCCTGTTGCAGAGCCTCCACCGCCCGGCCCTGCTCCTTGAGGCGCTCCTCAAGCTCACGATTCGACTTTGTCAGTTCGCGGAGCTGCTGGCGAAGATCCTGGTCGTGATCTGACTTGACCGACGGGGCAGCGGGTTGGTCCGCCGGGGCGGTTGGAGGGCTGGGCCGGGCTGCAAGGGCCTCGGACACATTGACGGAGACGTGGACCGTCTCGAAAGGGTTCCAGACCGGCATTTGGTCAGGCGGCACGGTCGCAGCCTCCGCCGTGGGCATAATCCAGAGTTTCATGCCCTTCATATCCATGGGGTCTTTGTAATCGTCCCCGCCCGCCGTATCCGCACGGAGAAAGGCGTAGTGATCGGTCAGGATGAAGTGGAGGTAGGGGCCTCGCAGGAACAGGGCGCCTTGGATGCGGTCCCGTTCGTACCGTGCGGTGGGATTGGCGACGGAGAAGAAGACGCGTTCCTCGGGCCCCGCTGTGCGGAGCGCAGCCGCAATTGGCTCCGCCATCGCGCCTATCTCCTCCTCGGTGAACACCGGCCGCTTCGGAGGAGCGACGAAGAGGCCCATGAGGGTCCCGCTGTAACCTGACACCTCGAGCAGGCCGAGGAGATGCCGGACCTGGACGGCCGTCAAGCGAGCGGGGTGCGCGTTCGGGGCAGGGGGTGTCGCGCGTCGCGTGGACAGGTCGCTCTCGATTCCGATGCGGACGCCACCCTCCTCGTAGATCACCTGCTCGTGGTGGAACAGGGCCGTACAGGCAGCGAGCAACAGGCCTGCCGCCAGCCTGAGGCCAGGCATCAAACCGGCGCGGGCGAACGCCGCCCCTCCTCCTGGAGAGGTGATCCGTCTGGGGCCTCCGGTAACGTCGGATGCGGACATGAACGGCGCTCAGTTGCAGGCAAACTGGACGGCCCAGAGGGTCTCCGCGACCCGGTCACTGTCGGGGCGGCCGGCTTTGAGCTGGTCCTTCCAGGCGAGATCAACCGCCTGTGAGATTCTGGGAACCCGCCCCTCGTGGACGATCCGAAAGCCCCGGGGGCATTTCCCTTTCATCAACTCAATCGCGCTCGCGCGGCCGGGGGAGACCAGGATATCCCCCTCGTCCCGAATCCCGTAGGCTATGGTCCCGCCCTGGGGGGTCTCCTGAACCCAGGTCGCCTCGCTCGCGCAACCGGCGGTCGCGAGCACGGCGACGAGGGAGACAACAAGGCTACGGCCTGTGACGCAGTCCATAGGCGCGGCTAGTGGCTGGCTTCGGCCAAGGCACACAGGCCAGCATACAGGGATCGGCCGGCACATTTCCAGCCTCGGTGAAGGCTTCCGGCCCCGCTACTGATACCGGACCTGCAACTGCACGTAGAAGGCGTTCTGCGCGAAGGGGTCGTTGATGGAGCCGCTTTGCCCGCCGAAGGTTGATAACCCACACATACTGTCCGAGGTCGTGCATCCGCTCAAACTGTGATGCCGGAATTCGTAGTTCACCTGGAGCTTGGTCTGGATCTTCGGAGGCAGGTTCTGAATGTAATAGTTGAAGCCGACGATGGTCCGGGTGTACAGATCGCCGCCCACGTTGGTATTGGGATCGAACTGCTCGTACCAGACGATCGGCTCGAAGTTCTTAAAGAGGCCGTCGGCGATATAGTACTTGGCGTAGACGTACCAGGTTCGGCGCTCGACGCCCGGTGCCCCCGATCCGCCGCACACCGCGATGTTCTGGCACGCGCCGTTCGCGCCCACCCCGACATTCGTCGCGTTCGGCGCGTCCTGGCCGGTCCACCATTCGCCCTGGATGTAGAGGCCCGGGATCGCCTTGGAGACATAGCGGAAATCAACCCCGTATCGGGACATGTAGCCCTTGCCCCGCCCGTTGATCTGGGTGCCGGCGTTGTTGCTCACCCCCTGGATCGTGGTGAAGCTCAGGAAGGACACGTCAGTCGCGAGCAGCCTGACCCGGGAGTAGAACGCCTTGGACTGGTTGGCGCCGATGCCGCCGGCCTGCAGCGAGCCG
>CAZTUO010000024.1:10819-12962 GCA_964616355.1 uncultured Nitrospira sp. | reverse complement strand
CAGGCCCGCGACGTATTCCAGCCGGTTGGCCAGCGTCCCCCGCACATCGGCGAAGTAATCGCGCTCCTGGAGGAAGTCGAGCTTGCCGGCGGCCCCAGTCGCGTTCCCGTTGCCGGTTCCGACCGAGGTCAGGTAGGGGGAGCTCACAATGTCCCGGAGCCCGCCCGACGTTTCCGTAAAGATACCGAAGGGCATCCGGAAGATGCCGACTCGGAAAAAATTGAGTGATGGCGCCAAGTTCACCGAAGGTCGGACGTCAATATAGGACTCGCGGAAGAACGTGTCCGACGTCGGGGTGCCGGTCTGGCCGGGCACATTGGGCGTCGTGCTACTGAGTCCGGTGCTCTGGAACTCGACGAGAATGTGCCACTTCGGCACGTACTCGTTGATCGTGCCGTAGGCCAGGACCTCCGAGCGTCGGATGAAGAAATTATCCTGGCTCTTTCCCTCCGGGACGTGGGCGTTGAGGTGCTCGTACTGCCATTGGAGCGCGTTGAGGCCGAAGTTCACCTTGTTGGAGAGGCTCGGCAGCCGCTCCACCTTCGCCTTCCATTCCTCAAGCAGGTCCAATCGCTTGTTAACTTCCGGCGGAACCTGGGTGATCGGGGGAGGCGGGGGAGCGGGTTGCGTGGCTGCCTTGAGCTGTCGGATCTGCTCTTCGAGCGCCTCCAGCCGCTTGCCGACATCGGGCGGGGCTTGGGTTTCCGGCCCTGGAGGGGGTGAAGGGACCTCACTGGCCTGGACGATCTGCATGCGGCGAGCGCCGGGCTGCTGACCCCGAGCCGCCCCGGCGGCGCCGGCCATGGTCGCCGTTGGGCCGCCTGCCAGGAGCAGAACCGCCACGAAAACGCCTCCCCTTTTCCACGAGCCTTCCATCTTGGATGCCTCCTTCGTCCTGTCCGGCCTGGCTTTGAAGGGCACCGCCGGCGGTCGGTCGCGGCGACACTATGAGGGGCTGACTGTAACTGTGGAATGACTGGCCGGTTACGCAGATGTAAAAGATGGGGTTCGGTGGGATCCTTGTCGCAAGATGTCTGGGGCGCGTGGAGCCGAGCGACGACGGACGAGGCGGGGCTCGGGACCCGTGCCGGACCGGAGCTGTTGACTCAGCTCGGCTCCCGGATGAACTCGCCGATGCGGGCGGCGATCTCCTCCCGCACCCGCCGGAACACCGCCTGCCGGTCCTCGGGCGAGCCCTGCGCCGCGGCGGGGTCGTCGAAGCTCCAGTGCAGCACGTGGGCGGCGTCCGGAAACACCGGGCAGGATTCCCGTGTCCGGTCGCAGACCGTGATCACGTAGTCGAAGCGCTGCCCCGCGAACTCCGCCACGGACTTGGAGCGGTGCCCGGAGAGGTCCACGCCGACCTCCCGCATCGCCGCGATCGCCGCCGGATTGACTCCGACCGGGTGCGTGCCCGCGCTGGCTACCTCGAACCGGTCGCCCGCCAGGTGACGCAACCAACCCTCCGCCATCTGGCTCCGGCAGGAATTTCCAGTGCAGAGAAACAGGACGCGCTTCTTCATGGCGGCACTCCGCTTCAGCATTCAACGTCGGGCGGTCCGCTCGCTCCTTCGCGCCCACCCATCATGGATCACTCCCCACGGCTTCCCGGGGGAACCAGTGTCGGGTCCGGTTGTAGACGGCGCACACCGACAGCATCACCGGGACCTCGACGAGCACGCCCACGACCGTCGCCAGCGCCGCGCCAGACTCCGGGCCAAACAGCGTGATCGCGGTGGCCACTGCCAGCTCGAAGAAGTTGCTCGCGCCGATCAGGGCGCCGGGCGCCGCGATGGCGTGAGGGACGTTCAGGACCTTCATGAGGCCGTAGGCCAGCGAGGACGTGAAATAGACCTGGACGAGAATCGGCACGGCGATCAGGAGGACGTGGGTGAACTTGGCCTGGAAGGCGAAGATCAGGACCAATGTCGCGAGCAACGCGAGCACGGTCACCGGGGCGAAGCGGGGCAGCAGCTCCTGCTCGAACCAGAACCGGCCACGCCGGCGGATCAGCCAGGTCCGCAATCCCGCGCCGGTGGCGAGCGGGATCGCGATGAAGGCCACGACCGAGTCGAGGAGCACCTGGAACGGGACGCTCAGCGACGCGGCTCCGCCGACCAGGAGGCCGACGATCGGCGCGAAC
>CAZTUO010000024.1:0-10768 GCA_964616355.1 uncultured Nitrospira sp. | reverse complement strand
ACCAGGGTGTAGCCGGGGTCGCCGTCGGTGAGGTAGCTCCACACGAACACCCTCGCCGTGCAGGGCGCAGCTGCGAGGATGATCGTGCCGGCGATGTACTGGTCGGCGTCCGCTGCGCCGATCCAGGGGGCGAGGATCAGCCGGAAGGAGACCCAGGCGATCGCGGCCATCGAGAAGGGTTTGACCAGCCAGTTGACCAGGAGGGTCACGAGCAGCACCGTCGGGCGCGTGCCGACCCGGAGGACCGACGCGAGATCCACCTTCATCATCATCGGCACGATCATGAGCCAGATCAGCGCCGCGATCGGGAGGTTGATCCGGCTGTCCTCGCCGATCTCGAGCGACCGAAGTGTCGAGACCGTGCCGGGCAGCCACACGCCCAGGGCGACGCCGGCGACCATGCAGAACCCGACCCAGAGGGTCAGATACCGCTCGAATGGATCCAGCCGTTTTTTCCGCGGCGTGGTCGGCACCGCCGGCATGGCAATGTCCATGGGCCTTCTTCTCCTGTCTCCTGTCACGTCTTCGGGGGCTTCCGTGCCCGGATGAAGGCGCTCATGAACTTCCCGTCCACGAGCGGGGCCACGGTCTCCAGATCGAATCCGGCGCCAGCCAGGAAATCTCTGGCGTCCCGGGCCGTGTAGATCCGCGTCGGCTCCACCGCGATGTCCCGAAAGCCGGCGGCGGCCAGCTTGTCGCGGTACGCGCGCTCCAGGAGCGCGCCGGCTACGCACCCGATCCAGAGCTCCACGCTCAGCCGGATCTCACGGGGCACCTCGTCGCGCACCACCACGTTCGAGACGGCCAGCCGCCCGCCGGGCCTCAGGACCCGGAAGATCTCGGTGAAGACCCGGTCCTTGTCCGCCGCGAGATTGATGACGCAGTTGGAGATCACGACATCCACCGAGGCGTCGGGCAGGGGAATGGCCTCGATGTCACCCTTGAGGAATTCCGCGTTGGCGATCCCGGCCTTCTCCTGGTTTTCCCGCGCGAGCGCGAGCATCTCGTCGGTCATGTCCAGCCCCTAGGCCTTGCCCGTCGGCCCGACGCGCTTGGCGGACAGCAGCACGTCAATCCCACCGTCCGAGCCCAGATCCAGGACGATCTCGCCGGCGTTGAGCTGGGCCAGCGCGGTGGGATTGCCGCAGCCGAGCGAGGCCGCCAGCGCCTCCGCCGGCAGCCCGGTCAGCTCGTGGGCCGCATAGAGGTCTCCGGTGATGGGGCTGACAGTGATCCCTCCGATCCCGCCGGCTCCTGCGGGCTGGGGACGGCAACAGGTGCTCCCGCCCCGCTTCGCTTGCAGCGCGGCCTGTCGGTACTCCTCCCTGATGAGCTGCTTCAAATCACGAGTGCGCATGGCCTCCCCCCCTCAATGGATCAATGATCGTTGATGGATATGGGCAAAAAAATTCACTCGCAACACTTGGCCGAACGGCTGCGGGTCCACTCGCGTTCCTTCAGTGTGTGCACGAGTTCGTCCAGGTCGGTGAGGGCCGAGTCGTCGAGGGTGTAATAGACCCAACGGCCCTCCGGTCGGTCCCGCACCAGGCCCGCCTCCTTGAGGGTCTTCAAATGGAAGGAGAGGCGGGATTGCCCGAGACGGAGGCGATTCATCAGGTCGCAGACGCACTGCTCCCCGTCGCAGAGTTCCTGGAGAATGCGCAGGCGGGTCTCGTCGGAGAGCGCGTGGAAGAGGCGCGCCGCGCGGCTCAGGTCCTTGAGCGTCGTAAGGGCCACGGCGGAAACTCTATATCAAGAACTATTGATATGTCAAGAGTCGTGAAAAGCCAGGGCCTAACCTGTAAGCGCGCCAGGGCTGCCTTCGCACTGGCGGGATGTCCTGGGGAAAGGCACGACGTTGCTCTGGGCCAGGTGCTCGAGGAGCGCCGCGAGGCGTGCCGGGACGGCGCGGGCTCGCTGGCGCGCACGGCGCCAATCCTTCTCAAGCAGCTTCCGTGATCGAAGGCCCAGCCGGCGGGCCAGCTTCCGGAACTGGACCCGCTCCTCGTACTCGCCCAACACCGTCTGGATCCGCTTGAGGTGGGGGATGAGGTCCGTCTTCCCGACGGACTGGGTCGCGGCCCATTCCTCCTGGTACCGGACGGTCTTGACCTTGAGCCGGATGGCGTGGAGCGTCTTGCGCCGCGGGTCGGTCCGGGCGGCTTCGAGCAACTCCCGGAGCGCCTCCGCCTGCGCCTGCCGCAGGGTGGGCAAGCGCGCGGCCATCCAGTCCGGGGGCGCCAGGCTTCGGGGCAGCGCGCGTCGCTCGACACACCGGGTGAGCTTCTTCCAGACCCTCTTCCGGTCCAGCTTTTTCCAAAGGGCCTTCGTCTTCGCCCTGACCGCGTCGCGGTCGGCTTTCGGTGCCTTGCTCTGCTTGAGGTAGGCCTGAAACACCTGGAGCGTCCGCAGGCGGCTCAGCCGGGCGACGCAGCGGGCGAGCTTCCGGGCGTTGGCCTCTTCGCCGACCAGCTCGAGGTAGGCCTGGAGCCGTCGCAGGTGGACGCGGAGCCGATGCAGGGTCTTCGCGCGCCGGTCTCCGCCGGCGAGCCGGGCCAGGGCCTGCAAGGCCACCGTCCGGTACGCGGCTGCCCGGTCATGCCCCGCTGCACCAGATGCCCTCATCTGAAACTCCGGCGTTATCGTGAGGGGTCCTCTCCCGCCCTTCCGATGCTCCCTCCGGCCATGCTAGGATCGGGCCGCTGGAGGGGTTGTGGATTGCCTCTTATTCCGGCACGGCATCGCAGTCGAGCGGGACGAGTGGGACGGCGAGGGCGCCGCACGCCCCCTCACGCCGAAGGGCGCCGCAAAAGTACGCGAGGCGGCCGCCGGCCTCGGAGCGTTGGAGGTCATCCCCTCAGTGCTGCTGGCCAGCCCCCTGATCCGTGCCGTCGAGACCGCCAAGCTCATCCGCGAGGTGCTGCGGCTGAAGCCGGAGGTCAAGCTCTGCGACGAGCTGCGTCCGGAGTGGCCGCCGGACAAGCTGCTGGCCTTGCTGGCCTCGTTCCCCGAGACGGCCTGCGTCCTCTGCGTCGGACACGAGCCGCAGCTCGGAGAGGCGGCGGGGCTCATGTTGTGCGGCAAGGTGACCCCCGGGCTGTCGTTCAAGAAGGCCGGCGCCTGCTGCGTCCGGTTCGACGGGGCGCCCGAGGCCGGCAGAGGGACGCTGGCCTGGTGGATGGGGCCGGGACCGCTCCGCAAGCTCGGTCGCCGTTAACCGAGAGCCTCCGTGCGATCTCTCTCCGCCGGCTCCGGTGCGAGCCGCTCGGCGGGTTTGCCGTTCGCCAGCAGCGGCGCGATCTTCGCGCGCAGCGCCTCCTGGATCTCCTCCGGTGGTTTCCGCGCGTCCACGACCTCGAAGCCGAACTCCTCGGCCATCTTGTCGAATTCCTCGATCAGCAGGCTCTGGTACTTCTTGAAGCTGTCGTAGAGGTCCGAGCCGAGCCGCATGTCCATGCCCGACTCCCAGAAGTTCATCCCCTTGCTCTCGATCACTCGCAGGACCAGCGTGTCCACGTCGATGCGTAGGTAGCAGACGAGGTCGGGGACGACCGCGAAGCCGAACACGTCCCGGATCCACTGGCGGTCGCCGCTCCGGACCGTGTCCCGCGCGAAGGCGGTGTAGATGTACCGGTCGGCCAGCACGATGAAGCCCGAGCGCAGGGCGGGGATGATCTGGTGCTCGAGCCGGTCGGCAAAATCCGTCGCGTAGAGCAGGCTGAAGGACCAGCGGTCGAGGATGTTTCCCTGCTTGGCCATCTCGATCGTCTTCGACATGAGGTTCGAGCGCGTCCAGCCGGTCGTCACCACGCCGTAGCCCTGCACCTCCAGCCATTCCTGGAGCAGCTCGATGTGGGTCGAGCGGCCGACCCCGTCGGTCCCCTCGATGGCGATCAGCCTGCCCTTCAGGTCACTCAGGGTTAGGTACGGCAAACCGTCGCCAAAATACCGACGCGCGTTTTCCATGGATTCCCCGTTTCGGCCGGTAGTGCTCGAGCGCCTTGGCCACGATCTGGCGCATCTGCTCCTGCTGCTCCTCGATCGTCTTGGTCGCGTCCATCGGGATGAGCCCGTACTCGTCCACCATCTTGTCGTATTCCGTTAGGATGCGGCCCTGAAAGATCCGGAAGCTCTCCGTCTGGTCCTGGCTGATGCCCAGGTCCATCCCGGCCTCGTAGTACTTGAGCCGTGCGCGGGTGCCGCCCAGCAGGCGCTCGATCGCCACCTCGATCGGGACCCGAAAGTAGAAGGCCAGGTCGGGCCGGACCGCGAAGTTGTACAGCTTGCGTACCCAGTCTCGGGAGACGCCCCGCACCGCGTCGCGGGCGAAGGCGGTATAGACGTAGCGGTCGGCCAGGACCAGCATGCCAGCCTTGAGCGGCGGCAGGATGTCGTGGTAGAGCCGGCTGGCGAAGTCCGTCGCGTGCAGGAGGCTGAACGTCGTCGGGGTCAGCGCCTTGCTCTTCTTGCCGCGCCGCGTCGTCTCGCGGACGAGCTCCGAGGAGTTCCATTCGGTGAAGAAAACGCTGAAGCCCCGCGCCGTGAGCCACTTCTGGAGCAGCAGCAACTGGGTGCTCTTCCCGGATCCGTCAATCCCCTCGACGATGATGAGCTTGCCGGGGTAGGGGTGGGGCTGGTTGAAGGTCAGGCGGAGAGAAGTCATGCCGTGGCTCCTTGGCTGCGGCGCGCAGCGAACTCCACCGGTCGCTTGAACACCTGCTCGAAGAGATCGGCTCGGTTCCGGGCGGCCCAGATCTCCAGCTCGGGGTCGCCCGCCGTCTGCAACAGGATCATGACCGGATTCCCCAGGCTCACCCGGAGTCCCTGGATCACCGAGAAGTGGCTGCGGTCCAGCCCGTCGGCGATCCGGAGCAACGCGCTCAGCACCTCCAGGACCTTTCGCCGGCGCGGCGAGAGGCGTCGCGTCTGCTCGTGCGCGTCCCGGGGCAGCGCCCGCCGGTGGTAGCGGGCGACGCTCGCGATCATCTCGACCTCCTCGGCAGCCAGCCCCGCTAGGTCGCTGTGCTTGATCAGGTAATAGGCATGCTTGTGGTGCTGCCGGGCATTGATCAGGTAGCCCACGTCGTGCAGAAGGGCCGCGTACTCCAGCCACTCGCGCTCGCGCTCGCCCTGCCCGTGCAAGGGTCGCGTCTGATCGAACAACTGCAGAGCCAGCCGGGCGACGTGGTGAGAGTGGGTCTTAGGGTACCGACAGGCCTCCGCCAGGTGGAGCACGGCGCGGCGGCGGACGTTGGGGATCTCCTGCTCCGCCTTGATCCCCGCGTGATGGCGCTCGATAAAGTCGTAGATCAGCCCGTCCCGGATGGCCTTGTCGCTGATCGTCATCCACTCCTGCCCGGTGCGCGCCATCAGCGTTCGCACGACGGCTGTCGCCGGGAGCAGCGTATCCGCCCGCTTGGGATCCAGTCCGGGAATCGCCAACCGGGCCTCCAACGAGGACTGCAGGAGCAGGCGTTCCACGGCCTGGACCTCCTTGAGCGATACCGTGGCCAGGTTGAGCTGGGGCAAGGGCCGTCCCGTCCGCCGCTGGTAGATGATCTCGGCGAGGTTTCCGATCATGCCGGACGTCCCGACCAGCCGGTCGAAGGTCCTCGCCCGGATCCGCCGGAAGGCCGCGTCGAGCTGGGCGTCGATCGTCTCCTGCATCGCCCGGCACATGGCCTTGGTCGGCGGGTCCTTGACGAGGTAGCGGTCCTTCAGCCGGATGGCTCCCAGCTTGAGGCTCTGACCCTGTATCATGGCATCCCGGTTCCCCAGGATCAACTCCACGGAACCCCCGCCCACGTCCACGACCAGCGTGGGCCGCCGGGCCAGGTCCATGCTGCGGCGCACGCCCAGGTAGATCAGGCGCGCCTCCTCCTCGCCGGTCACGACGCGGACGGCCAGCCCGGTCTGGCGCGCGACCGCCTCGATGAACTCCCCGCCGTTCTCCGCCTCGCGGACGGCGCTGGTGGCGACGGCCTCGATCCGCTCGTAGCCCTTGTTGCGGGCCAGCTGCGCGAGCGTGCGGATGACCTCGATCGCGCGGGCCATCGCGGCCTCCGAGAGGCGGTGCGTGCGGAAGGCGCCGTCGCCCAGCCGGGTCATGTCCTTGAAGCGGTCGAGGATCTTGTAGGAGAAATCCGGCGCGACCTCGGCCAGGACGAGGTGGATCGAGTTGGTGCCGATGTCGAGGACGGCCAGCTTGGTCATAGAAGCGCAGCCCGCAGCGAATACCAAACAGCGGGTAGCCGGAAGCCAGAAACTCCCAAAAAGTCTGAGCGGTTCGCTATTCGCTGCTCGCTATTGGCTTTCCTCTCGCGCCGTGTGGCGGATGATCTTCCCCTCGACCAGGTAGACCACCAGCTCGGCGATGTTGGTGGCGTGATCCGCGATCCGCTCGATGTACTTCCCGACGAACGTGAGGCGGATGGCCCGCGAGATCGTCTGCGGGTTCTCGATCATAAACGAGAGCAGCTCGCGGAACAACTGTTCCGTCAGGCGGTCCACGACACCGTCGTCCGCGCAGACCTGGCGGGCGAGCGCGGCGTCGCGGTTGACGAAGGCATCCAGGCAGTCCTTCACCATCCGCATCGTCCACTCGGCCATGCGGGGGATGTCGATGTAGGGTTTGAGCTGCGGCTCCTCGTTCAGCTCGATCGTGCGCTCGGCGATGTTCTCGGCCAGGTCGCTCATCCGTTCCAGCTCCGTAGAGATCTTCATCGCGGTCGTGACGAACCGCAGGTCCCGCGCGGCCGGCTGCTGGAGCGCGAGCAGGCGGACGCAGGTCTGGTCAATGTCCACGTCCATCCGGTTCACCACCTGGTCCTGCTCGATGATGCGCCGCGCTGCGTCCGCATCGCGTTCGATCAGCGAGCGGACAGCCTCGTGGATCTGCCGCTCCACGAGCCCGCCCATCCGGAGGAGCTGGTCCTTGAGCTGGGCCAGGTCGTCGTCGAAATGGCGTTGCATACCTCCCTCGGGGCAAGCGGCGAGCGGCTAGCGGTCAAAAGGAGACCTTCCAAAGATTTCTTCTGGCCCGCTCGCCCTTGCCACGGGCCACTCGCCTGGTTGTCAGCCGAATCTGCCGGTGATGTAGTCCTCGGTCTGCTTCCGGCTCGGGTTCGTGAAGAGGCGCCGGGTCGGCCCGAACTCCACCAGCTCGCCGAGATAGAGAAAGGCCGTCCAATCGGAGACCCGTGCCGCCTGCTGCATGTTATGGGTGACGAGCAGGATCGTCACGGTCTGCTTCAGCGTCAGCAACAGCTCTTCGATGCTGGCCGTTGCGATCGGGTCGAGCGCGGAGGTGGGCTCGTCCAAGAGGAGCAGTTCCGGGTCCGTTGCCAAGGCCCGCGCGATGCACAGCCGTTGCTGCTGGCCGCCGGATAGCGACGAGGCGGGGGCCTGCAGCCGGTCCTTGACTTCGTCCCACAGCGCCGCGCTCCGCAGCGCCGCCTCGATCTTGTCGTCCAGCAGGCTCCGCGCGCGCAGGCCCCGCACCCGCAGGCCGTAGGCGACGTTCTCGTAGATCGTCTTGGGAAACGGGTTCGGTTTCTGAAACACCATCGCGATCCGCATGCGGACCTCGATCGGATCCACCTCGTGCGACAGGATATTGCATCGGTCGGGATAGAGGATGAGTTCTCCGCCGTAGCCGTTCCCGGCATAGAGGTCGTGCATGCGGTTAAAGCAGCGCAGGAAGGTGGACTTGCCGCAGCCGGAGGGTCCGATCAACGCCGTAATCTGGGACTCGGCCACCGGCATCGTGATGGCCTTGAGCGCTGGTCGGCCCTCGTAGGCGAAGCTGAGCGTCCGTGTCTCCGCTTTGAGCCGCTTGGGCCGGTCCTCAGGCAGGTCGCTGTGCATGAGCGGTCTCCTACCACCTCACCCGCTTGCGCATGCGGGACCGCAGCCAGATGGCCAGCGCGTTCATGACCAGGGTCATCGCGACGAGGACGACTCCGGCCGCCGCTGCGTTGGCGAGAAAGGCTTCGCCGGGCCGCGACACCCAGGTGAACATCTGAATCGGCATCATGGTAAACGGCGAGAAGAGCCAGTCGAAGGAGACATACGGCGGGGCCGGGGTGAGCGGAGCCGGTGGCAGGAAGGCGATGAAGGTCAAGGCTCCGATCGTCACGACCGGGGCGGTCTCGCCGATCGCGCGGCTCAACGCGAGAATCACGCCGGTCAGGATGCCGGCTGTGGCATAGGGGAGGATATGGTGCGACACGGTCTGCCATTTGGTCGCGCCCAGCGCATAGGCCGCCTCGCGAATCTCCACGGGGATGCTGCGGATTGCTTCGCGCGTGGCCACGATGACGATGGGGAGAATCAGCAACGCGAGCGTGAGTCCGGCGGCGAGCAGGCTCTCGCCCAGGCCGAGGCGGTGCACGAAGAGGCCGAGCGCCAGCAGCCCGTAGATGATGGAGGGCACCCCAGCCAGGTTCGTCACCGTCACCTCGATCAGGTGCGTCAGCCAGTTCTTCTGGGCGTACTCCTCCAGGTACAGCCCCGCCGCGACGCCGAGCGGGACGCCGACGAGCGCCGTGAGCAGCATGACCAGGCTGGACCCCACCCAGGCCGGCAAAATACCCGCCTGCTGGGCGCGGCGGGAGGGGAAGGAAGTGAGGAACTGCCAATCGAGCCGGGGCGCCCCCTCCATCACGAGCCGGCCGATCACGAGCACGAGCGTGAGGAGACCCACCGCAAGGGACAGGAGTCCCAGGGCGACAAAAAGCCGTTCGGCGATCTTGCGTCCGAGCAAGGGGCGGTGCGCTGGCAGGAAAGGAGTCGCTGGCATCAGTAAGCCTCGCGGAATCGTCTGCGCAGGAGATGGCCTAGGAGATTGAAGAGCAGGGTCATGAGCGCGAGGACGAGCCCTGCTGCGAAAATGCTCTGGTAGCCGAGGGTGCCGTGCGGCAAATCGCCGAGCGCGACCTGGACGATGTAGGCCGTGATCGTCGCCGCCGGCTCCAGGGGGTTCCAGGTGAGACTCGGGTTTTGTCCCGCCGCAATTGCCACGACCATCGTCTCGCCGACGGCGCGGGAGACACCAAGCACATAGGCCGCCACCACGCCGGACATGGCGGCTGGCACCACGACCTGCAGGGCGGTCTGGAGGCGGCTGGCCCCCAGGGCATAGGAGCCTTCCCGCAAGGTCATGGGCACCGCGCGCATCGCGTCCTCGCTCAATGAAATCACGAAGGGCAGGATCATGATCCCGATGACGATCCCGGGACCGAGCATATTGAACCCCGGCAGGTCCGGCCAGATGACCTGCAGGGAGGGGGTGACGACCAGCAGGGCGAAGTACCCGTACACGACGGTCGGGACGGCGCCCAGCAGCTCCAGGAGCGGTTTCACCAGTTCCCGCCAACGGGCCGGGGCGAATTCCGAGAGATAAATCGCTGCAACCGTCCCCAACGGGACCGCCACCAGCAGTCCCACGCCGCTGGTGACCAGGGTGCCTGCCAACAGCGACAGGATGCCGTAATGGGGGTCGGCGAAGAGCGGCGTCCACAACCGGTCGGTGAGGAATGCTCCGAGCGGGACCGTCCGGAAAAAACCGGCTGACTCAGAGAGCAGAATGACGACGATCGCCGCGGTCGTGACGACGGAGACAAGCGCGGCTAGGAAGAGCGTCCCTTCGATCAATCGCTCGCGGAGTCGTCGCGGGCGCGGGCGGACAAGCGCCGGCCTCTCGGTACGCAGCCCCCTCATCCCGATGGTCTCTTGCACAGCGGGCACGCTAGAGCCTCGGCGGGCGGTTCAGAAGATCCTCCACCGCCAGACCGACTTCTGGAACGCCACCGAAGCCGGTTCCGACCCGGCCGGTCCTGAAGCGCTCCAGCCCCATGGCATAGGCCTTGTCGGACAACGGCAGATACCCGACCTCCGCGATGAGCTTGGGGCCTTCCGTGAGAAAGTACTCGATGAATGCCTTAACCTCCGGCCGCTTTGCGGCTTCCCCCTTGACGTAGAGAAAGAGCGGCCGGGAGAGAGGGTGGTAGCGCCCCTTCGTCACGTTCTCGAGACTAGGCAACGCCGGCCCATGCCCCGCATCAATGGCCACGGCTTTCAACCGACTGGCATGGGAAGCGTAATAGGCGTAGGGAATGTACCCGAGCGCATTCCGGTTGCTCTCGATGCCTTGGACCAGCACGTTGTCGTCCTCGCTGGCGGTGTAATCGCCCCGGCTGGCCTTCGCCTTGCCGACGATGGCTTCGGTGAAGTAATCGAAGGTGCCGGAGTCCGCTCCGGCGCCGAACAGGGCCAGGGGCGCGTCCGGCCAGTCCGGGCGCACCTGGTTCCATCTGGTAATCCGACCCTGGGCGGCCGGCTCCCACAGGGTCTTCAGCTCCGCGACGGTCATGGCGGAGACCCACGTATTGCTCGGATTGACGACCACGGTCAGTGCGTCGAAGGCGATAGGCAGCTCGTAGTAGGTGATCCCGTTCTTCCGGCATCGCTCCATTTCCTCTTTGAGGATCGGGCGCGACGCGGTGGAGATATCCGTTTCACCACGGCAGAACTTCTTGAAGCCCCCGCCGGTGCCGGAAATGCCTACCGTGACTCGGGCGCGCCCGCGCGTCGCGTTCTGGAATTCCTCGGCGACCGCCTCGGTCAGGGGGTACACCGTGCTGGAGCCATTAATCCGAATGAGGGCGCCCGGCTGCGAGTGGCCCGAGAGCGGAGTCCCGCCCCAGGCGGCAAGGCTCAGCATGAGGCCGATCACGCCCGTCGCGATCGCCTCGCGTGTCATTCACAC
>CAZTUO010000023.1:0-20310 GCA_964616355.1 uncultured Nitrospira sp. | reverse complement strand
CCGAACTCCTCCCCCAGCTTGAGCGCCTCTTCTTCCGTCATCCCGTCGCTGCTCTGCCCTGAAGCCGGAAGGGACAGGGACAGGCTCCACGCGCTTGCCGCGACCAGGCACAGCACCACCATCCAGCACGACGGCGGAAGCGCCGACCATCCGTCCCGGCGTGCCCAAGCCCTTACGCTTCCCGCACCGGAGGCCCTCGGGTCGCGGCTGGCGAGTCTGACCCTGTCAGCGTCCCTCATAGCTTCTTGATTGGATCAATCAGAAGCTGGAACCAGGGGGCCACCGCCTTCTGGCCATTGCGCTCCTTGTTCTCGCCGTTCCACACTGCGAACGCGATCGCCTGGAGGCGCCCCGGCTCCAGTCTTGCCTCATTCTCGGGATCGGTGCTGGTCATCGGCCGGCGGATGACGACGCGCCAGACTCCATTTTTCCAGGTCGCGCTCCCCTGCACCTTGCCCTGCGCTTGCTTGCTCGTCAGCGTGCTGAAGCCGCCGCCGACCAGGTCTTCAACGGAGGAGGCGCGCCGTGGAATCACTTCGAATCGCCGCACCTCGCCGCTTCCCCCCTTGCCCTTTTCGCCTGCACGGGCCGCCCGCCGATCAATATCACTCTGCCAGTCAGCCTTCCAATGCCAGATGTTGATGTAGTGGTCCAACTGGCCCATGCAGAAAAAGGCCGGCGCATCCCCCAGCGGCAACCCGATTGCCACACCGTCCCGAAAGGTCCCCGGCGTCAGCCGGTCGTTCTTTGTGTTGTCCTCCCACTCGAGGAGGAAGGCAAGATCGGTGCCGTTGTGCACGCTCCGGACCACCAAGGCCCGAGCGGAGGGCTCCGGCCACACCGGCCGGGTGATCACCTGCCCGCTCAGCGGCAGCGTAACCGGGGGAATGTTTTGCCACGCAGGATCGTCTGGCGTCGTGGGGATCTCGCCGGAGATAAAGTGAGACCGGATGATCATCCCCTCAGAGCTGACAATGGGGATGTTCAACCAGCCGAGGACCAGGGTCGCAACCAAGACACCGAAGAACAGCGGAAGAACGGAAAAAGACCGGAACCGCCCCGATCGCACCATACCCGTGCCCCATCTGACCAGATTCGGACCGTGGATGAGACCCCCCGGAGCCTGCTTCGCTGGTCAGCGACCGGGGCCCAGTGTGCCCCGGTGCGCTACCACAACTTGACGCGGCGGATCTTGTTCTCGCCCCGCTCACAGATATACAGAGACCCGCGCGAATCCAGCGCGAGCCCGACGGGCGAGTTCACGACCGCCTCGACAGCCAGGAGCCCGTCACCGTGCTTCAGCATGCCCGGCGCATCCTTGGCGACGAATCGGGCCATGCCGCACCCGCCCATGTTCTTGTCCTCGTAGCCGCTGTCGCCGTTCCCCGCCACCGTAGTGATGATGCCCGTCTCCGCATCCACTTTTCTCACCCGGTGGTTCATCGTGTCCGATACGTACATGTTGTCGCGGACGTCGAAGATCACGGCTTCCGGCGCGTGCAGCATGGATTTGACGGCTGGCTTGCCGTCGCCGTCGAAGCCGTACCAGCAGACGCCCGCCACCGTGGTGATGATACCGGTCTCTCGATCAATCTTGCGGACGCGGTTGCTGCCCTTGTCCACAACGTAGACGTGGCCGCGGCTGTCCACTGCGATCCCCACGAGGTCGTACAGCCGGGCCTCCAAGGCCGACTTGCCGTCGTCGAGGTAGAGCGACAGGTCCACGCCGGTCGAACATTCCGGCCGCAGCCAGCTCTCATCGCCCGTGAAGTCTATCCCGATGGCATCCCCGGACAGCACGACGAGGTTCTTGGCCACCAGGGGCTGCTCACGCGCATCGTCCTCCGCCGACCACGTGCCTGCGATCGTGGTGACCAGGCCGGTCCGCGGGTCGTAGCGCCGGACCCGATGGGCCTGGGTGTCGGCGATATACATCACGTCGTCCTGATCGAAGGCGATGGCGGCCGGCCAAGTCAGGTTCACCTCGAGCGCGGGCCCGTCGCCGTTGAAGCCATGCTGCCCGGTCCCGACCACCGTCGTGATGATCCCCGTGTCGCGATCCACCCGACGGATCCGGTTGCTGCCTGAATCACAGATGTACAGATGGTTCTGGGAATCGAAGGCCACATCCAGCGGCAGATAGAGCCCAGCTTCACTGCAGGGCCCGCCGTCCCCGCTGTAGCAGGTTTCTCCGATACCGGCGAAGTTGTGAACGGTCCCCTCCTGCAGATCAATACGCCGAACACGGTCTGACCCCGACTCCGCGAAATAGAGGTAGCGCTCTTCCTTGTCCAGCGCTGCGTGATGCGGGAGTGGAATCCCCGCCTTGGTAGCGAGCTTGCCGTCGCCGGTGCTCCGAGCCTTCCCGTTGCCCGCGAAGGTTTCGATGTAGCCGACCGCCAGTTCTGCAACCGTTCCCATCTTCGTTCCTCCGCCCCCTCATCCTCAGGCAGCAGCGGTGCGCCCGCGCCTCTGTTCCAGAGAGGCCTCGCAGCCGCTACGCGCCCGCGCCGGGCTGCCCCGAGCCTACAGGCTGGGCCGCAGGCGGCGCCTCGACGGCCTGGGCAGCCGGTGGGGTCTGCGCCGGGGCCGGCTGCGACGGCAACGCGTTAGCCGCCTGCATCGGCGCTTGGGCCTGAGCCTGGGCCTCCGCCTCGATCGCGTCCGCTTCATGGACGGACTTCTTGAAGCCTTTGATCGCCTTGCCCAATCCCTCACCGAGTTGGGGGAGCTTCCCCGCACCGAAGATAATCAACACGATGAACAGGATCAGAATGAGCTCCGTGAACCCGATGCTCCCAAACATAGTGATTCTCGCTCCTTGTTGATGGGAAGTCCCTCAGCCCTTCCCGGTTTCCTTGGCCCGGCGGGCGAAGCGCTCTTTCAGCTTCTGCCGAGCCTGCTCGGCCTGCTCGAACATCTTGCACTTGTCGTACATGTTGATGAGATTGTAGTAGGCCAGCGGCTCGTCTGGGTTATGCTCGACTGCATCCTCCATCACCTTGATGGCGAGGTCGAATTTATTGTGGTTGAGGGCGATATCCATCAGCTTGAAGCTCGCGTCCAGGTGGCATGGGTCCAGCTCCAGCGTGCGCAGATAGCACTGCATTGCCATGTCAATCGTGTTGTAGTCGGACACCGCAGGATTGTCCAGCTCGACGTACACGCCGCCTAGGTTGTACCAGGCAATCGGATCATCCGGCGTGACCTCGACCAGTCGCTCGTAGTATTGCCTCGCCTCGATGAACTGTCGCTTCTCGCTGTACAGACGCCCCAGGTTGAACAACGCCAACACGTCGTACGCGTTCAGCTCCAGCGCCTTCTTGAACTGGGCCTCCGCCTCGTCGGCCATGTTCTTGGTAGCATAGATCGTCCCGAGGTTGGAGTAGTACATCGCGAGCGACCGGTTCATCTCCAACCGGATCGCCTCGGCCATTTCGATGGATTTCTTCACCTCGGTCAGTGCGTCGTCTAGCCGTCCCTTGCTGAAATACAGTTCGCCGAGGCGGCAGCGTGCCTGGAAATCGTCCGGCTCCTGCGCCAGCAGCTTCTCCAGCTCGGCGATCTCCTCTTCGGGGGTGAGCTGCGGCTCCGGCTGCTCGACCGTCGTCCCACCGGGATCCGGCTGCTTGGAAACGTCCTGGTCACTCATAGATGCGTCACCCGTCCCACGTTAAGAAGCCTGCCCGCCCAGAGCCGGCGAGGACGTGAGCGCCCCGCTCGGCAGCGCGATCCCCCGTCTGGACCGCGGCCCTGCGGCGATCCAGCGCCAGCAACATGAGACCCAGCACCACCATGAGGGTCAGATGGGAGAGCTGAAGCGCGTATCCCGCGATGAACATCAGGGCCAATCCGTACCCGGCGGGACGTCCCATCGCGAGCAGCTTGATCACCGCGTAGGACCACGCCAGGAGGCCAGTCACGTACAGCACAAAGGGGAGGTAGAACGTGTAGCCCATGCCCATCTGAAAGATCCATCCGATCCCCTGGCCGGCCTTGCGGACTTTCTCGGCGAGCGCCTCGTCGTACAGTCCCAGGAAGTAGTCCATGAACAGGAGCGCCAGGAAGAGCACCGTTGCGACGAGCGCGAAGGCGACGGCCCGTCGTCGCTGTCGCCGGTTCTTGCTTGTCCAGGCAGGAAGCCCGCCGTAGGCCCATACGGTGAGGATGCTCGCCAGCACCATGAGCGCTTCGCCCACCCGATTGATTTCGTGGGCGAGCGGCGGCATCGCCGCCACGTTCAGCAGTCCGTAGGCCGTCGAGATCGTCTGGTAATAGACCCAGCTCCCGACCCCGAGGGCAAAACAGGCCATCATGATCCGTTGCGACCAGGGACGGCAGGCAAACCCGTAGTCCGCCAGCAGCGCCGCGAGGACGAGCAGGAACGCCGCGTTGTAGACCACCGAGCCCACCATCGCTGGCGGAGACACGATGAACCCAACGGTCAGGAGCAATAGGAGCGACACGGAGGCGACCACCGAGCCGTCCCGCCACCCCAATCCCCTCTCCGTCTTCACCCGGCTAAGCAGGAGGATCAGAATCGCCAGAAACACTAAGACGGAGACGAAATTGAGCAAGGTAAACCCGACGGAGGAGAGGGCCTGGAAGAAGGCGCGGACCCAGTCGTGCTGTTCCGCAACCTTGCTGAAATGCATCCCGAGGCGAGAGACGAGCCGGTAGAGAACGAGTTCGAGCAGCCCGGCTAGCAATAACGCCTTAACGGTATATTCGAAGAGCAGACCCTGCTCTTCAAGCCTTCCCACCCCCTTCTCCTGGAGCTCCACACCCGCCATGGTCCTGAGGAGCCTCTCTCTCCATTTTCCGCGAGGTTCGGTGTCGGATTATAGCCAGAAGCATCGAGCCCAGTCAACCACGACAGTGCGAGGAAGCGGCCCGATCCTGCAATGCACCAGCGGTCCTGCGTCAGGAACCGGCGGGCTGTGGCACGTGCTGGGCCTGAGCTTTGGCTCGTGCGATATACAGCAGCCCGTCCGCCATGGAGTAGTTGAAGGGCAACTCGCAGACCAGCTCGCTGATCTTCTGGTACACGTGCTGATAGACCCGCTCGGCCTCCTCGGGCGTCATTCCTTCCTGAACTTCGTAGAAGAACCCGAGGCTCAAGTCCTCGGACGCGGGCCTCATGATCCGACGGATGCCATAGCTCCCGGGATCCCCCATGATCGGCGCTTCTTTCTCGAGGTCGAAGAGACAGGGCTGGCAGGAAAACCCGTAGGACGAGTTCAGCCGCGTGTGTTCAATGATGAAGTTTGCCGTCTCCATGGCTTCCGCCTCGGTCTCGGTTGGGAAACCTACGATTATATACATATGAATCGCGATACCCAGATCCAGGCAGTCCTCGGTGATCCGCCGAACGCTGTCCTGGGTGATCCCCTTTTTCATGAAGTCCATGACGCGCTGGTTGAACGACTCAAGGCCGAACACAATCTTGAGGCACCCGGCGTCGCGCATCAGCCTGAGGAGATCGCGCGACAGGTTCTTCTCGAACCGCATCTCCGCGGTCCACTGGAGGCTCAGGTTCCGGTCTAGGATCTGCTGGCACAACCGCTTCGTCGGGGACAGCGCCAGGCACTCGTCGGTGAAGAAGAAGTACGGGGTATCGTATTTGTCTGACAGCGCCTGTAGCTCATCCACGGTCTTTCCCGGATCCTTCTGCCGGAAATTCTGATGGTCCAAAGTCAGCGCGCAAAAGGCGCAGTCCTTGTAGTAGCATCCGCGGGAAAACTGGACCGGCAGGACCGTCTGGGGCGCCAGATAGCGCCCCAGCGGAAATCCGTCGTAGTCGGGCGCCGGAAGCTGGTTGATGTTTTCCGAGTAGAAGGGCTGGTTGACGACGACCCGCCCGTTCTGCCGGTAGATGAGGTTCGGCACCTTGACAAAGTCACGCTTGCCAGCGAGCTGGTTGATCAGCTCGAGCAAGGCGGTCTCGCCCTCGAAGACGATAAAGTCGTCGGTAAGCTCAAACAGACTGTGACAGCGTCGCAGGTTGTCCACGAGCCGCGTGAAGATGCTTCCGCCAATGGTCACATGGACGTCGGGACGAGCCTCCTTGATGAGACGGCATAACGTCAGACCTGGAATGATCTGGGAGGTCGCCGTGATCGAAACGCCGACGAGATCCGGGCTGTCCGCGAGAATGGATCTCAGGAACCGATCCCGGAACCATCCGAGATACGGATTCTGCTCCTCGTCCCGGATCACCTTCATCAAGTCCTTGGACGAATAGATCGAGTAGTTCCCGAACTGGTTGTCCACCACGGTCAGCCGGGTGGGGAAGAAGAGGGTGGAGACGAGCTCCAGCCATTTGTCAATCAAGAAGAGGCATTCCCGATAGCGATCAATGTCGTAGAACCCCTCACCGCGCAGGGAGTTTTTGGCTGGTTCGATCTGATCAATCAGGTAGGGAAATCGCTCGAGGGACTCGACCAGCCGGGCGTAATGCTCCGTGCTCCCTGGCCCCGCTTCCCCACTCTGCCGCACCTCCAGTTCCCGCTGCTTCTGAACGAGCCGGGCGTACACTTCGTGCCCAAAGGCTTCGGTCAGGATCATGTCCAAGATCTCGATCCCAAGGTCACGCTGGGTGACGTTCCGGACGCCGGCCTGGGCAAGGAATCCGGTGAGGGACGGCAGGCTCAGATATGGCTGGGACGGATGCCATGTTGGGGGAAACAAGAGGGAGACTTTCATAAGACCGCCCACTACCCTAAGGATTGCCTCCTGATCCACATGCCGCGTGCGGGGGTCACGTCCTTCCTTCCCTTATACACCCGGGCTTTCTTCGATTGCAACCGGCGCCCCGCACCGGCCGGTCCATCCGGTCTTCGCTGCAAAGGAGCCAAAACAAAAGCCCCGAGCCGCCATCGTCCCCCTGGACGACCGACTCGGGGCCTTCGTTGGATGGGAAGTTTCAAGTCCCCCGGAACGCAGTCAGCACACTGCTGTCCGGGCCTCCCGTCAGCCGATCATGGGAGCTTCAACGTGAACCAGGTCGAGATCCCCTTCATGCCGTTCCGCTCAACGTTGGAACCGTCCCACACCGCAAAGGCCACTGGGACGGACATGCCGGGCTTGAACTGCACATCGTTTGGATCGCTCGTCGTCAGCGCGCGCTTCACCACGATCCGCCAGGTGGGGCCGGTGCAGCATCCCCCCTTGATCGAGCCGGCCGGCTCCCACAGCCCATTGCCGATCACGTCCTGGTGGGCCTGCGTGGTCAGCGTGCTGAAGCCGTTCGCGTTCAGGTCCTCAACCGAGCTCACGCGCAGTGTCGGATCCGACAGGATGTTGCCGGACCAGATCCCGGGGTTGAAGGGTCCGAGGCTGCGGCCGATCCGGTCCGGATAGGTCACGCCGCCCGCCGGCTCCTCGAAGTAGTAGTCCCAGAAAATGCCCGGGTACTGGTCATCCACGTCCCAGATGCCGGCGCTGTCCTTGCCGAGGTCCTTCTGCCACTCCGCGTTCCAGCGCCAGATGTTCACTGTACCGCCGGACTGCCCCATGCACTGGAACGGCGGCGCCCCGGACGTGTTCACTGGGAACTGAATCGCAGCCTGATCGCGGAAGTCTTGCGGCCCGATCGTCGTATCGTTCTTGGTTTGATCCGCCCAGTCGAGCCGGAAGCCAATCTCCTTTCCATTGGTGACCGCTTTGACGAAGACGGACTTCACCGAGATGTTGGGATGCATCGGCGTCGTGATCGTCTGGCCGCTGAGCGGCACGACAACCCCCGGCACGCCCTCCCAGATGGGGTTGGCCCCATCCATCGGGATGGGTCCCTTGATCGCCTTGACCGGAATCGTGACTGGCTGGCTCACTGCCAGGGGCACTTGTCCGATCGTCAGCACGAACCCGATCGCCAGAGCAGAGAGAAGAATGCCCAACACAACAGCTCTGTTGCGTGTCTGCACCACTCTCATATGAATATGCCCTCCTCTCGATTAAAGATTGAAGACTCCTCTACAACGCTACCGACGATCAATGCTTGGCTGACGTCGCCACGGGCAGATAGAAGCGACGCAGCGCGAGACGGACCGGGGGTCACGCATGGCCCACCGGTCCGGACTCATCCCGCCCTTTCTCCTTGTCCAGGAACGACTGCGCGCCGACCTCGTCGAGCAGCATACTCAGTTCGTTCCCCTGGTCCTGCGCGCCGCATTCGTAGGTCTGCCCCTCCGGCGCGTTGAACGTCGCCGGCCGATACTCGGCCTCCGAATAGGGCTGCGGGGTCACCCCCAGGTAGGCCGCATCGAACTCAATGAGGTCGCTGGCGAAGTCGGCCATGTACTTGAAGAACCCCGAGTCGGCCTTCCTAGCGAGCATGCGGGAGAAGAGCGGCACCCAGCGGCCGATGTGGTTCTTGACGAATTTCTTCTGGGCGTCCACGACGATCTGCGTCTTCTCGTCCCCGTCGTGGCAGCGGGCGTAGGACTCTTTATAGCCGAGGAAATGCATGAACTCCAGCTCGACGCTGAGATGGTCCATGCGCTCATGGATGTCCTTGGACAGTTCCAGACCGAAGGCTCGGTAGAATCCCGCGATGTCTCCCATCACGTGGGCTTGGCCGAAGACATGGTCGTTGCCGAAGAGGGTCTCGTAGGGGGGACAGTCGAGGCTGATGACGTTGCTAAACACGCGGCGGTGCTCGGCTTGCAGGTCCTCAAGCTTCCAATTCATACATTCCGATGAAACCCATTCCTCAATTTGATCGAGATAACCAGCGAGCGCCGCCAGCTTCTTTTTCGCCCGATCCCCACCGATCCCGTCGAGCGACTTCTCAAGACTCTCAATCGCCGACCGCCCATCTTCCACAAACTCGCCGCTCTGCAGGTAGTCCAGGAACTCCTCGTCTTCCGGATACAACAGGCTCCATGAGACAAGCAGGTAGAGCTTGCTTCGCCCTAAAGCCCGTTCGACCGCTGGTGAATCCTTCAGTGCGCCGACGCCTTGCCCCACTGGGGCGCCGACTCGCCGCTCAGTTTCCTTGGTGCCCATATTCGCTGCTCTCCCTTCACGTCAAGCTCGAGGGTCCGAAACGAGGCACATGAGCCCATCTCCCCCTAATCCCGACCCGCGATCTCTCGGCTCAGGTTGGCGGTATCATAGGCAAAGCCCGGAATGATGTCAAGCTCCAACTCACCCCCTCGTCGCGCAGGAAGTCTTCGCGCGGAAATACCGGTTTTTCAGTGGATTACAACGGGCTGTGCCTCACCTTTCCGTCGCCGGTTGGCCGCTCCAGGACGGGAGCATCCGAGCCGGCAGAACCCGAATGGCGATCGCGTCGTTGACGGTCTTGCACACCTGCTCGCACAGGCCGCACCCCACGCAGCGGGTGGCCTCAACCTGGAGACGGAAGGCCGCGAAGTCCATGGAGAGGGCCTGGGTCGGACAGTGCGACACACAGGCATGACACCCCTGCCCCGCCGTGCACAGCCGGTGGGACACGACCGCCACGCCCATCCGCACCGCTTCCTTGGACTCGACTGGCAGCAGCGCCTCGGCTTCGCAGGCCGCGATGCAGGGGAAATCTTCGCACAGGTGGCAGGGCGCTTCGTCCGGAAAAATCACTGGGGTGCCGCCGGGCGCGGCCTTGATAGTCTCATAGGGGCAGGCCTCGATGCAGTCGCCGCACTGGGTGCATCGTTCGAGAAAGAGCGCTTCGGGCACGGCGCCTGGGGGTCTGAGCCAGTCCTGCCGCGCCAGCGGCGCCGGCTTGGGCTTTTCAGAGGGAGCGTCCCGGTGCTTGATGTACTCGTGGGCGGTCCTGATGAAGGAAAGCGCCGAGTCCTTCAGGAAATGGCGGCGGCCGTATTGCGGATCGCTGCCCATACGTGGTTACCCTACATGACGCCATCCGCCCGCAGCTTGTAGACCTCGACGCAGCGGTCGCACGCGCCGAACTCCACGTCCCAGCCCGGATGGTTTTCCTTAATAAAATCGAGGACGTACTTTTCCACCTTATGCTCGAGGTCTTCAACCCAGGAGTAGGTCGGGAAGCGGCACAGCGGACAGGGGAAGCCCGGCATAAGCATGACCTTGTTGTGAACCTCCGGGACCTCCCCGCCTTCCGTCTCGATCGCCCGCTCCATCACGCGCAACGTATCGGTCGCCATGTCCACCAGCTCGGAATGCGTGAACATGTCCGATTGCCACAGCCCTTCGAAGACCGCCTTGAGCTGGGCCGGCGGAATCTTGCGGTACCAGGACCGGAATTCCTTGAACCGGTCTTCCTTCGTCAGCATCGGTTCCTTCCCGGCCCGGGTGAGCCGGCTGTCGATGTTCAGGCACCACAGCACCCGGTACCGATGCAGGATCAGGGTCTCCTCGCCGGGATTCTGGCCGACCTTGGTGTCTGGATCGTAGTTGAAAGTCTCGTCCAGCATGTCGGCGATGTGGGTCAGCTCGTGCCGGCAGTAGCGGGTCAGGGCGGGATCGTAGAAGCGGCGCGGGATCAATTTGATCCCGACGCCCTTGAGCCCCTTCTCCTCGAATTGCTTCGCCAGATCCTGCTCCACCGAGCCCCACTTCCGCAGGATGTCCACGCCCTCCTGGTCCTCTTTCAGCACGCCCTTCACCAGGACGATGCCGATTTTTTCTTTTAGCGTCGGAAACTCGTCGAACGCGTCGCGGATGATATCCGAGAAGCCCCAGATCCCGAAAAGGTACTGGTAGAGCTTCTTAAACTCCGCCTCGCGGTCGTCGAGGGAGAACTTTTCGTAGATCGGATCGGCAAGCTCGTGGAACTCGCGGTAGTAGGTCGGGTCGCCCTCCCGTTCGGTCTTCTCGACGAAGGAGTCAATGACCTCCTGGAGCAAGGCGGGCTGGAACCTGATTTCCATACCTGGTCTCCCCTGACAGGTCTCGCGCAGGGAAGCGCGCTTCTGCTGGAGCGGGCCTCGATCGTCGGGTCGCGAGGCGGTGGGCCGCCCCACGGCCAACGACGGCTTGACTTGGTTCCGCAGCTTCTCCTATGATGCGCACGATTCAGATGGAAGTGATCAATTATAGTTGGCGATTCGATGATTTGCAAACCAGGTCCGAGCCCCGAAGGGGAAGCCGGCCTGGCTGCCTGAACCTCTGATAGGGACTACCATGACCGATGCATCCGCAATCCAGCCCTCGGGAAGCCAGCCGTCTGGCGTCGCTCCAGCGTCAGCCCCCCCCTCGCGGCCGGCGATTGACTTCCTCGAATACTGGAAAGCCGGAGCCAGGGAGGTGAAGACCTTTCGGGGCCACTCGCACGGGGTCTGGACTGTCGCCTATGCCCCGGACGGCCTCACGCTCGCCAGCGGCGGCGTGGACCGGTTCGTCCGGATCTGGGACATTGAGACCGGGCGGCTGCTCCGATCGCTGCGAGGCCATACCCACGACATCCGGGCCTCGCTCTTCACCCCAGACGGACAGATCCTGATCACGGGCAGCGAGGACCGCACAATCCGGATGTGGAATCCCAAGACCGGCGAGCCGACCAAGCTGCTGTTTACGCGCTACGACCACAATATCTGCACCCTCTCCCTGTCGCCCGACGGCTTGATGCTGGCCCGCGGGAGCCACAACAAGGACATCAAGATCTGGGAGGTTACGACTGGGACCGAGCTGATGACGCTCCTCGGGCGTGACCCCTACGACCATCACTGGACGCCATGCGTCGCGTTCTCACCCGACGGGATCCATTTGGCCAGCGGCAGCGACATCGGCAAGATCAAGATCTGGGAAGTCCTGCCGAGCGGCGAGGAAAAGGTGCTCCTCGACGGGCACTGGAAGGAAGTGCTCGACGACGACACGACGGAATACCGCGGATTCTTCGTCGAGGACGAAGGCGGATTCCAGAAGCCGATGGAGTACTGGATCGGCGCGATGACCTTCACCCCTGACGGCAAGATCCTGATCAGCGGCAGCCGCGACTCGACGATCAAGTTTTTCGAGATGCCCTCCGGGACCGAGCTGCGGACCTTGAAGGGGCATGCGGGGTGGATACGCCATCTGGCGGTATCCCCCGACGGCAAGGTCCTGGTCAGCGCGAGCGATGATCAGACGATCAAGATGTGGGACATCGCCACGGGCCGCCAGTTCCGGACCCTGCGCGGACACCAGGGCGGCGTGCGCGGGCTGGCGTTCTCGCCGGACGGACTCCGGCTCGCCTCCGCCTCGTGGGATCGAACCGTCAAGCTATGGGAAGGAGGCGCCTCATAGCGCGCCCCGTCCTCCTACTCCTCCTCCTCCGGCTCGGGTTTTCCCGCCGCGATGCCGTAGCGCTTGCACTTCTCCCACAGGGCCTTTCTCGACAGCCCCAGTAGCTTCGCGGCGGCGGTCCGGCTGCCCTCGGTTCGCTCGAGCGCGGCCAGGATGTACTGCCGCTCGAACTGCTCCCGGGCAGCGGCAAGCGATTCCGGCATCCCGCCCGGGCCGGTCCTTCCCGTCAGCCCTTCGCTGCAGAAGCCACAGCTCTCCTGCGGGGGCCCGCCGAGGAACGGGCAGGAAGGAAACCCGCACAGATCCCACGCCTGCACCTCCTCGTTGGGTCGCCCCAGCGCCACGGCCCGCTCGACCATGTTCTCCAATTCCCGGATGTTGCCCGGAAACGAGTACTTCAGCAGCACCTCCCGCGCCCCCTGCGAGAACCCCTTGAGTGGCTTGTTCATGCTGGCGCACCGGCCCTGCAGCATGTGGTCGGCGATCAACAGGATGTCCTCGCGCCGCTCGCGCAACGGCGGCAGCAGGATCGGCACAACGTGCAGCCGGTAGTACAGGTCCTCTCGGAAGCGGCCCTGGGCCACCTCTTTCTTCAGGTCTTTCTGGGTCGCGCACACGAGGCGCACATCCACCTCGATGGTTTCGTTTCCGCCGACCCGCTCGAACTGCCGCTCCTGGAGGACCCGGAGGAGCTTGACTTGGACGACCGGGGAGATCTCGCCGATTTCGTCCAGGAACAGCGTGCCTTTATGGGCGAGCTCGAAC
Organism: uncultured Nitrospira sp.; assembly: GCA_964616355.1. GTDB lineage: Bacteria > Nitrospirota > Nitrospiria > Nitrospirales > Nitrospiraceae > CAZTUO01. Next base: position 7,338 of record CAZTUO010000023.1, on the reverse strand, counting down.
CGGCCGCGGCGCTGCCGCAACGCTCCGGTGAAAGCACCCTTTTCGTGCCCGAACAGCTCCGCCTCGAGCAGCGCTTCGGGCAGGGCCGCGCAGCTCACCTTGATGAGTGCCTGGTCCCGGCGCGGACTGTTCCGGTGAATAGCGTTGGCGACCAGCTCCTTGCCCGTCCCGCTCTCGCCGACGATCAACACGGTCGAATCCGTCGCGGCCACCAGCTTGATCTTTTCCATCACCTCGCGCATCCGCTCGTTCTTGCCGAGGATGCCCTGGAAATTGAACTTGCCCTCCAGCTCTTCCCGCAGGAGTTGGTTCTCCTGCCGCAACGCCAGCACCTTGCTGACCCGATCCACGATGAGGAGCAGCTCCTCCATCGAGAAGGGCTTCGTGATGTAATCGTAGGCTCCAAGCTTCATGGCCTCGACCGCCGTCTCGACCGATCCGTGTGCCGTGATCACGATGACTTCTGTCCGGGGCGAGCGTTGCTTGCAGACCTGCAGGAGGTCGAGCCCGTCGGGGCCGGGCAGGCGCAGATCGGTGATCAGGATGTCGAAGACCTCCTTCCCGAGAATCTGGGCGCCCTCGTCCCCGGTCGCGGCGGCCCGCACTTCATACCCGACCGCTTTCAGCGCGTCGGACATGGACAGCCGCATCAGCGGCTCGTCGTCAATGATGAGGATCGCCGGAGGTTTCATGCCATCCTCCCCGCCGGCGCCCGGTCACGGGTGAGGGGCAGGCAGACGGTGAACACCGTGCCCTTGCCCACTTCGCTCTCCACGAGGATCTGCCCGCCGTGCCGCTCCACGATGCCCAGGCTGACGGAGAGCCCCAAGCCGGTGCCCTCCCCCGTCGCCTTCGTGGTGAAGAACGGATCGAAGATGCGCGGCAGGATGTGGGGCGGAATGCCGGATCCGGTGTCCTCGACGTCAATGGCGCAGACGCTCCCCGCCAACCGCGTGCGGATCGTAATCACCCCCCCGCCCTTGATCGCCTGGATAGCGTTCAGGATCAGGTTCATCAACACCTGCTCGATCATGTGGCGGTCCACCATCAGCGCGGGCAGGTCCGGCTGGAGCTGCTTCTCGAGCCGGATCCGGCTCGCGACAAAGGCGTGGTTGGTGAGCACGAGCACCCGTTCGACCAGGGCGTTGAGGTCCGTGCTGGAGAGCTCCGGCTCGTGCTGCTGCGAGAAATCCAGGAGCTGGCGGACGATCTTCTGGACCCGCCGCAACCCATCTTCCATCGAGACGAGATACTCCTCCTGTCGCGCCGGCGACAGACTCCCCTTCCGGATGTTGTAGAGGCAGTTGAGGATGCCGCCGAGCGGATTGTTGATCTCGTGCGCGACGCCAGCCGCCAGCTTCCCGACGGAGGCCAGCTTCTCCGACTTGAGGATCTGCTGCTCGAGCTTCTTCGTGTCGGTGATATCCCGAGCGATGCCGAGGACGCCCTGGATGCGTCCCTCGGCGTCGAAGAGCGGCGACACGCTCACGGTTACCGCCCGAGCCTCCCCCGCCCGGCTCATGACCTCTACCTCGTAGACCTGCTTGGTCCCGATGTCCAGCGTGCTCTTCAGCCGCCGCCCGCGATGCCGCTTGGACAGGAGCGAGAGGTAGGGCCGTCCCAGCAGATCCTCCTTCCGATAGCCCCAAATGGCCACCTTGCTGTTCACGTACGTGAAGCGCTGGTCCGCGTCCAGCGTGTAAATGACGTCGTTCGCGTTCTCCAGCAGGTTTTCCAGGTATTGCTTCGTCTCCTCGATTTCCTGCGTCCGTTGCCGGACCTTGTCCTCCAGCTCTTCGCTGTATTCCTGGAGCTGCTGCTCCAACCGTTTCCGCTCCGTGATGTCGCGGAGCTGCACCATCACGGAGACTGCCGAGCCCTCGGCGATGCGGATCAGGTCCATCTCGACTGGCACGGGCATGCCCGCACTGTTGGCGACCTCGATTTCCTGGGTGGGGACCTGGCGCTCGCCCAGGACGATCTTCTCCAACAAGCCCTTGGTCACCTCTCGGTGCCGCGGCAGGACCAGCTCGAGGAATGGTCGTCCAAGGACCTGGGCCTCCCCATACCCGAGCACCTGTTCCTCCCGCTTGTTGACCGCGGCGATGCTCCCGTCGGGGTTCACCATGAAGACCGAATCCGCCGCCAGATCGAAGATTGTGCGGTACCGTTTTTCAGACTCGGAGAGCTGCTGGGTCCGGACCGCGACCTCCTGCTCGAGCTGCGTCGTATAGCGCTGCACCTTCTGCTCGAGGAGCTTCCGCTGGGTGATGTCCCGGACGAAGGCCCGCGAGTAGAGCAGCCCTCCGCCCTGGGGATCGAAGAGCGCCGTGGAGTGGATCTCCACGTCAATCGGCTGACCGTCCCGGGTCAGGAACACCGTCTCGATCGAGCCGCGCCCCTCGGCCATGAGGCGCTCCAGGAAGGCCAGCACCTCAGGCTCCCGCCCCTTGGGGACGATGTCCCACAGGTGCATGCGCAGCATCTCGTCCAACGTGTACCCCAGCTTGTCCAGTTCGGTCTGGTTCACGTGGACGAACTGCCCCGCCTTGTTGACCTGGTGGATCATCTCCGGCGAGTTCTCGATCAGGTCTCGGTACTTCTCCTCGAGGAGCCGGATCTCCGCCATCCGCTGCTGCAACTGGCCGAAGGACTGCTGGAGATTGGCGGCCATCCGGTTGAACGCGTCCGCCAGATGCTCAATCTCGTCGCCGGTTGTCAACGTGAGGCGCTGGTCCAGGTTCCCGGCCCCCAGACGCTGGGCACCGTCGTGCAGAACCTGGATCGGCCGCACCAGCCGCCGGGCGACGATGAGTCCCGTCAGGCACAGTACGGCAAAGACCACGGCGCCATACGCCGCCACCTTGACGAGCAACTGGTCCAGCGGCGCGTAGGTCTCCTCCGGACTCTGGCGCACAAAGGTGAGCCAGCGCTTGCCCCCGAGACTGTCCGGTGCCAGCCGGTCCGGCAAGCGAACCGGCGAAAAGCCGACGATCGCGTTGCGTCCGCCGTGGGAGTCGTCCGCCACGACGTCCCAGCCCGCCTGCGGGCTGGCGATCACCCGCACGAGCGCGGGGGTGATAGAGTGCTCCTCCGGCGCCAGCACCGGGCAGATGAGCGGGGTCCCGTCGGAGCTGACGAGCATGGCGTGCCCGGTCGCCCCAATCGCCACGTCCGAAAGGGAGTGGAAGAGGGAGTCGCGCTTGAGCAGGACGGTGACCGCGCCGATGGCCGTCTGCTGATCCTCATCGTAGACCGGCACGGAGGCGTTCACCACGTGGGTGCCGAAGGAGGGATCGAAGTAGATGTCGCTGACGTACACCTGCCCGCGCCCCCCGTTGAAGACGGCTTGCCACCAGGCGCTCTTCCCGTAGTAGTACTCCACCTGGGGGATCGAGCTGACGACCAGGGCGCCATGGTTATCCGTGACAAAGATCCCCAGGTAGTCGGACTTCCGGATCTCGTGCCACCGGATCAGGTAGTTCGTGACGATCCGGTTGATGAACACGGGAAACTCGCTTTGCCGCTCCCGCTGTCGCCAGCGCTGTTGCCAATCCCGGATCATTTCCCGGACGTTCCGTTCCTCCCGCCCGGCGTAGCTGCGGTTTGATTCCTTGACCGCCGTCCGCACGAAGGGGGTGGAGCCGAGCTGCTGGGCCTCGTTGATCCCTCTGGTGATCTGCATTTCGATGCGCCGGGCCGCCTCGACGGCCATCTCCTTGAAGTTGGCCCCGATCGTATCTCGGAGGGCGCGGCGCTCTTCAATGTAGGTCAGGAGAAGGGACAGGGTAAGCGGGAGGAGTCCTACCATGATGATGGCGGTAATCACCTTCCGCTGGAGGCTGTGAGACCGGCTCCAGAGTTTCATTCCGGTAACGGGGTGGAAAGTTCTAAGTCTTCATTTTCATTGAGGCTTCCTCGAATGTCAAGAATTGGTAACGCTCCGGAAGTCCTTTGCTACCCCCGCCGGAGCATCCGGCCGTAGCCACCAGGCCAGATCAGGAGCAGCGGGCTGGCGACGAAGATGGACGAATAGGTCCCGATCAGGACTCCCCACAGCAGCGCCAGTGAGAAATCGTGCAGGACCTCCCCACCGGCCAGCGTCAAGGGGATCAGCACCAGCACTACAGTCAAGCTCGTCACAATCGTTCGGCTGAGCACCTGATTGATACCGCTGTTGATGACGGTCTCGATCGCGTCGCGTCGCCGGGTCTTCAGATTTTCCCGGATCCGATCGAACACGACCACCGTGTCCGTCAGCGAATAGCCCGCCAGGGTCAGGAGCGCGGTCACAACCAACAGCGTGATCTCCTTGTCGAGCATGTAGAAGCCCCCGAGCACGGCCAGCACGTCGTGAAACGTCGCGATGGCCGCCGCCACGCCGAACCGAAACTCGAAGCGGGCCGCGATATACACGATGATGCCCGCGAAGGAGATCAGCACGGCGATCAGCGCGTCCTCCTGCAGCTTCTTCCCGATAGTCGGACCGATCTCGGTCGAGGAGTCCACGACGAACTTGTTGTCAGGAAAGGCCTTGCCGAAGATAGAGAGCACCCGCTCGGCGACCTTCTCCTCAATCGTCGTCGCCGCCTTCACCCGCACCAGGATCTTGTTCTCCTCGACGAACTCTTGCAGATCGGCGTTCGGCAACCCGTTAGTCTCCAGCGCCGTCCGCACCTCATCAATCCGGATCGGGCGCTCGAACTTCACCTGCACGGCGGTACCCCCGGAGAAATCAATCCCGAGATTGGCCGCACCCCTGGCGATCTGGACGACCGCGACTAGGCCCAGGACCACGAGCACGCCGGAGAAGACGAACGCCATGTTCCGCTTCCCCATGAAGTCAATGTTGGTCTTGCCGAGAATCTCTAGCATGCCTGCTCCTTCCCCGACCGGGCGCTGCCCCTTTAGATGCTCAGCTCCTGCAGCTTGCGGCGCTGGTTGATCAGGTCGAAGATCACTTTCGTGCCGACGAGCGCCGTAAAGAGATTGATCGCGATGCCCAGGCACAGGGTCACGGCGAACCCCTTGATCGGCCCCGTCCCGAAGAGAAAGAGGGCCAGCCCGGTGATCAGCGTCGTCACGTGGGAGTCAATGATGGTCAGGAGGGCCTTGTCGTAGCCGCCGTCCACGGCGAGCCGGACGGGCTTGCCCTGCCGGAGTTCCTCCCGGATCCGCTCGAAGATCAGCACGTTCGAGTCCACGCCCATCCCGATCGTCAGGATGATCCCGGCGATGCCGGGCAGCGTGAGCGTCGCGTTCAGCCCTGCCAGGGCCCCGATCAGGCAGATCAGGTTGAGCGCCAGCGCGAAATCCGCGATCACCCCGGAGAGTTTGTAGTACACCACCATGAAGCCGACGACGAGCAGGCCGGCGACGATCGTGGCCCGGATGCCCTTTTCGATCGAGTCGCGCCCGAGCGACGGCCCGACCGTCAGATCCTGGATGATCTTAAGTGGCGCCGGCAGGGCGCCCGCCCGGAGCACAATCGCCAGGTCATTCGCCTCCTGCACGGTGAAGGAGCCGGTGATCTGCGCCCGGCCGCCGCTGATGCGCTCCTGGATCACCGGCGCGGAATAGACCGTGTTGTCGAGCACGATCGCCATCCGCTTCTTCACGTTCTCGGCTGTGATCCGCTCGAATTCGCGCGCCCCTTTCGCATCGAAGCTCACCGCCACGTAGGGCTCGTTGAACTGGCCAATCGAGACGCGGGCGTCGCTCAGCACGTCGCCGGCCAGCATTACCCGTTTCTTCACCAGGTAGGGCACGCGGAACTCCCGACCGGAGTCCTGATCGACCACGCGCTCGAACAGGATCTCGTCCCCCTCCGGAATCTGGCCGCGGATCTGCTTCAGGAATTCTTCCTCCTGCCCCTTCGGAATCCGTTGGGGCAGTTCCCTGCGCAGCTTGCTGTCCTCGTCGAGCAGCTTGAACTCCAGCAAGGCCGTCTCTTTGATCAGGTCCTTGGCGCGCTTGGGCTCCTTGATCCCCGGAAGCTGGACGACGATCTGCTTGAGGCCCTGCCGCTGGATCAGGGGCTCCGCCACACCGAACTGGTCAATGCGGTTCCGGATGGTCTCCAGTGCCTGATTGATGGCGGAGTCCTTCAGGCGTTTGATCTCGGTCTCGCGGAGCTGGTAGACGAGCCGGTTGGCTTGGCGCTCGGTCTCCACCTCGAAGAAAGATGGGAACTCTTCCATCACCTTCTGCACCTGCGACTGGAGCTCCGCGTTCTGGAACGCCAGGGTCACTTGATTCGAGCCGGTGCGCTTGACGGACTCCACCGGGATCTTCTTGTCCACCAGCATGTCCTGAATCGCGTTGACGGACCGATCCACCGCAATCTCCACGGCGCGATCTTCATCCACCTCCAGGACCAGGTGGATGCCGCCCTGGAGATCCAGACCGAGGGCGATGCCCTTGGACGGGAGCACCTTCTTGAGCCATCCCGGCAGAGAGCGATAGAGCGCGGGATAGGAAGGGAGGAAAAACGCGATCGAGAGGATGACGACCACGCCTAACAACGCGAACCGCCCGCCGACTTTCTTCATACTCTCCTCAAGTCTTTCACCCTAACTATTTTCAGATTATTCTTCGTCATCGGTCCGCAGTCGGGCGATGTGCTCCCGCTGGATCTTGACCTTCGTATTGTCGGCGATCTGCAGCGTCACGGTCTCCTTGCCGATGTTGCTGACCGTGCCCCAAAGCCCAGAGGACGTCACCACCTTGTCCCCCTTCTTCAAGGAGGCCAACATCTCCCGGAGCTGCTTCTGCCGCCTCTGCTGCGGCAGGATGAGCAGGAAGTAGAAGATCACAAAGATCAGCACGAACGGAACCAGGGAGAGCAACAGATTGCCTCCGCCGCTCCCCGCCGCGCCCGTTCCCTGCGCCCATGCCAATGAGGCCAGCATCGTCACACCCGTCTCTCCTCTGGATCAGCGCCCAGCTCTTTTCGGTCCGCACCTGCTGCAGCCGCCACGACCGCCTCCTCCGCCACCGGTCTCCGCTCAGCATGGAAACGCGCGCGAAAGGTCTCGAAGGTCCCCGTCTCGATCGCCCGTCGGATCCCAGCCATGAGCTTGGCAAAATAGGCCAGATTGTGGAGCGTGTTCAGGCGCACGCCCAGCATCTCGTTGACGTTGAACAGGTGGTGGAGGTAGGCCCGGGAATAGCGAGTGCAGACGGTGCACCTGCAGGCCGGGTCAATCGGCTGCTCGTCGCGCGCGTACCGGGCTTGCTTGATCAGCACCCGGCCGAACGACGTGAAGAGCCACCCAGTCCGGCCGTGTCGGGTCGGGACCACACAGTCGAAGAGGTCCAGGCCTCTGGCCACTCCCT
>CAZTUO010000022.1:10216-20483 GCA_964616355.1 uncultured Nitrospira sp. | reverse complement strand
GCAGATCGAGGCCCTGAGGCCGCAGCGGCTGGTGATCTCCCCCGGCCCCTGCACACCTCGGGAGGCGGGCATCTCGGTCGAGGCCATCCGGCACTTCGCCGGCCGCCTGCCGATCCTCGGGGTCTGCCTGGGGCATCAGTCCCTGGCGGTGGCCTTCGGCGGCGAGGTCGTCCGGGCCGAGCGGCTGATGCACGGCAAGACGTCCATGATCCACCATGACGGCAAGACGATCTTCCACGGATTGCCGAACCCTTTCGAGGCGACCCGGTACCACTCGCTGCTCGTGAACCGGGCGACCCTCCCGGACTGCCTGGATGTCACGGCCGAGACGGCGGAGGGCGAGATCATGGGCCTGCGCCACCGGGCGCTGGGCGCCGAGGGCGTCCAGTTCCACCCGGAATCCATCCTGACTCGGGCGGGCATGGACCTGCTCCGGAACTTTCTCAAGCTCTAGCGCACAGCCAGCCGCCCAGAGCCAGGAGCCAGAAAAGGGACACCTACTGAGCGCGGTTGGCTGTGAGCGACTCGCTGCTCGCTATGATCTGGTGGCCATGATCAAAGACGCGATCGCCAAGCTCGCCGACCGCATCGCCCTTTCGGAGAAGGAAGCCGAAGAGGTCATGCTCGAGATCATGGCGGGCGAGGCCACGCCGGCCCAGATCGGGGCCTATCTCATGGGGCTCCGGATGAAGGGCGAGACCGTGGACGAGATCGCCGGCTCGGCGCGGGCCATGCGCGCGAAGGCGATCCACGTCCGGGCGGCCGATCCCCTGGTCGTGGACACCTGCGGGACCGGCGGGGACCGGGCCAATACTTTCAACATCTCGACGACGGCCGCGTTCGTGGTCGCCGGCGCCGGCCTGACGGTAGCCAAGCACGGGAACCGGTCGGTCTCGTCCCGCTCCGGGAGCGCGGATGTCCTCACCGCCCTCGGCGTGCGCATGGACATTCCCCCCGAGCGCGCCGCCGACTGCATCAACGAGGTCGGCATCGGGTTCCTGTTCGCCCCGCGGTTCCACGGCGCGATGCAGCACTGCGCGGGACCGCGGCAGGAGATGGGCGTCCGGACGCTGCTCAACATCCTGGGCCCGCTGACCAACCCGGCGGACGCGACGATCCAGGTGCTCGGCGTCTTCGATCCGAACCTGACGGAACTGATGGCGAACGTGCTGATCCGGCTGGGCACGCAGCACTGCTTCGTCGTGCACGGCATGGACGGGCTGGACGAGATCACCCTGACGGACCGAACCCGCGTCTCCGAAGGGAAGGGCGGAGTCGTGTCCACCTTCTACCTGGACCCCGGCGATTTCGGGCTCGAGCGCGTGCGGCTGCGGGAGCTGGGCGGAGGGGATGCGGAGGAGAACGCCCGGATTACCAGAGACGTTCTCCGCGGCCACAAGGGCCCGAAGCGGGACGTGGTCTGTATGAACGCCGCGCCGGCATTGGTGGCCGGAAAGAAGGCCCGGACGCTGCGGGAGGGGTTCGAGCTGGCGGGACGGGTGATTGACAGCGGCGCGGCGATGGAGAAACTGGAGCGGCTGATCGCGTTCACCAACAGATAGCGTGGGCACGAGGCACCCCTCGCCCCGTGCCGTTCGTCCCCACCCAGTCCCTATGATCCTGGAGCGCATCCTCGAACATAAGCGGGCGGAGATCCGGCACAAGCGGAGCCGGGGGTACCTGGCCGAGCTGAAGAGCCGGATCGCCGATCTAGGCCGGCCGCTCGAGTTCGCGGTGACGCTCGAAGCCAGCCGGACCCCCTCGCACCCCGCCCTGATCGCGGAGGTCAAAAGGGCCTCGCCGCGCGCGGGGCTCCTGCGGCCTGAGTTCGCGGAGCGGTTCGATCCGGTGGCGATCGCCACGGTCTATAAAAATAGCGGCGCCACCGCGGTCTCAGTGCTGACCGACCAGGAGTTCTTCCAAGGGAGTCTGGACTTCCTGCGCGCCGTGAAGGAGACGGTGGGCTTGCCGACGCTCGACAAGGAGTTCATGGTCCACGAGGTCCAGTTCTACGAGGCGCGCGCCTACGGGGCCGACGCGGTGCTGCTGATTGTCGCCGCATTGGAGCGGCGGCAGCTCGTGGACTTTGCTGCGCTCGCGCGGGAGCTTGCCCTGGACGTCCTCATCGAGGTGCACCACGAGAAGGAGCTGGATACCGTGCTGGAGTGGCTCCCGGACGCCCGCCTGATCGGGATCAATAACCGGGACCTCAAGACCTTCACGACGGACCTAGCCGTGACGTTCCGGATCGCGAAGCGGATGCCGGGCGACAAGGTGATCGTCAGCGAGAGCGGCATTGCCACGCGCGACGATGTCGAGCGGCTCGTGGAGGCCGGCATCCACGCCATGCTCGTCGGGGAGGCCCTCGTCACGGCCCCCGACATCGGCGCCAAGGTACGGGAGTTGCTGGGAACAGGAGAGAAGACGGACGTTCGGTGATCCTCGGCATCGACCACATCCTCATCGCGGTCGAGGACCTCGACAAAGCGATGGCCCTCTACCGGCGGCTCGGATTTCAGGTGCTACGGGGCGGGGAGCATCCGCAGGTCGGCACGGAAAACGCGCTCGTGCCGCTGGCGGATGGGGCCTACCTGGAATTGATCGCGGTCAAGGAGGCCGGCCAGGCCGCGCAGGGCCCCCTGACCAGACAGGTCCTCGATGCCCTGGGCCGCGCGAACCGCTTCGCCGGGTTTGCGCTCGAGACGAGGGACTATGACGCAGACCTCCGAGCGGCGCGGGAGCGCGGGCTCCTCATCCAGAAGGGCCTCCCGGGTGAACGGGTCCGGCCGGACGGGCAGCGGGTCGGCTGGCGGACCGCGCATCCTGAGAATCCAACCTTGCCCTTCTTGATCCAAGACCTCACGCCGCGCGCGCTGCGCGTGCCAGGACCGACTGAGGGGCTCGGTGGCGCGACGCGCGTGGACACCGTCGAGGTCGGGGTCACGGACCTCCAGCCGGCGCTTACGGCCTATGCCCAGTTGCTCGGGGAGAAGCCGGTAGAGGGGAGGTTTCGGCTGCAGCGGGGCACGATCAAGCTCTTCTCCAGCATGGCGGGGGACGGCGTCCAGCTCGTCCTGCTGGCGACGGAGAACCTCGAGGGGCTCGCCCGGGCTTGGCAAGCCGAGGGCCTGGACCACTACGATCATGGCCTGGCCGGGGTGGGGCGGGTCCTAGTCCCGCGGGACACCGCTGGGGCGCGGCTCAGCCTGTGCCAGCGGCTGTCTTGACCGATCCCAGTCTTCCTTCTTGCCCAAAAACCTCTATAATAGAGCCTCCTTAAGCGCAAAGCCGTTCCTTGGTGACCAAAGCCATGGCTGTCCCGCTTGGAAAACATATCACGGGCCGTGCAGTGGAGCAGGAGACCAGTGCGTGGCCTCCGGAGCACTTTGCATCCATGTGCGATGCCCTGTCCTGGGCCGTCTCCGGACGGGTCTGCCCAAGCCTGCCGCGGTTCACCACGCAGGTGAACGCCCCCGATGGCGGCGTTGACGCGGAGTGGGCGGTCGAGGTGAAGGATGGCTCCGTGGCCGTTCCCACGCCGATCGTGGGGCCTGGTTGGAATGTCTTCCAGTATAAGAAGCGGGATCTCCTGGCACAGGACAAACGGCGAATCGTCTCCGGTCTTAAGTCTTCTCTCAAGGGGGCAATTAAGGAAGTTGCCACACGACGTGGCCGGCATCCCGACCGGTATATTCTCTTTGTCAACGTAGGGCTAAGCGTCAGTGACCTAAAAGCGCTGCGTGAGAGTCTTCTCGAGGAGTACTCACAGGAGCCTCAGCCTCTTATCGAAGTGGTTGACGCTGGTCAATTGGCGGCGTTTCTCAACGATCATCCCCATATCCGGGCCGCGTTCTTCGCCCCTCTGTCGTTTAAGATATGGCGGGCGGCTTACGAAGCGCATAGGGCACAGAAGCTGTTTGCAGCCGATGTAGAACTTATTGGGAGAGAGACCGCATTCAAACAATTAAAGAGCCTTGTTGATGATCCACGAGTCCGGGTGATCATCGTAAGCGGTCTCCACGGTATGGGGAAAAGCCGTCTCGCGTTGGAGGCAACGAGGCACCGCCCGTACGATGTCGTGGTGGCTCTCGACCCGCGTTCGATGAGCCTGAGAGACTATCGAAACCTGTGCTCTGATCATGGAGAGGTCCTCTGCATCGTTGAGGACCCGGAACCGGGTGACTTAAGCCGTCTCATCAACGAGGCGTTGACGCTGAGCACTCTGAAGCTTCTCGTCACCCTGCCAACGGCTGCGAAGGTCCCAATTCCGATGTACGGATTCGACAATCGCGTTCAATCCCTTTACCTCGAGCCACTGTCTTACGAGGATGCGCGAAAGCTGTTGAAAGCCACGGGTAAGACTTTTGAGTTTGGGATCGAGGCCTGGATTATCCGCCATGCTGGGGGCAATCCCGGCGTCCTGTTAGCGGCGGCTGCAGTGGGCAGCGAGCTCCGGCGTGGTGTGGCAAGCTTCACTCAGTCGGTAGGGGAAGAATTTGCGAGGCGCGTCGAAAGGGAACTGGGGGACGACGCACTTAGATGCGCTCGATTACTGTCGATCCTGGAGCACGTTGGCATTTCGGGGACCTTTGCCGGCGAATTGGCCCTCATCTGCGAGCTGTTCGGCGAAGGATGGACGACGCACAACGTACTTGGATGGCTTGATGAGATCGAGCGAGCTGGATTAGCCAGGCGAGGAGGGTCATTTGCTCACATCACGGTGCCTCTTTTTGCCAACTACCTTGCCGCGAAATTGCTCAGAGGCCGCTTGGGCGCGGTGCTGGCGTTATTTGCCCGGCTCAGTGATCAGGGACGAACCCGCCTCATCGGACGTCTGAGCCAGATTACAGGTGAGGAAGCCACGCAGTTTTGGGACGCTGTCTTTGCTCCAGATGGATTGTTGGGGAAGCGTGACGCACTGGAAGGAAACGCCCATGTCCTAGCCAATCTCGCAGCCGCGAAGCCTGAGCGCCTGTTGCAGAAACTGAAGGCGGTGCTCGGCGATCTGTCATTCTCTGAGAGGCGGGCCATTGCCGACGATCTGAGACGCGACCTCATGGAGGCGCTTGAGCAATTACTCTTTCGCTCAAAAACGAGCGAAAAAGCGCTTCAGCTCATTGGGCTCTTGGCTGAAGCCGAAAACGAAGCCTTTGCCAACAATGCAACGGGTGTCTTTAAGGAGTGCTTTCACCCCCTTCATCCGCAAATGCCGCTTCCGCTCTCCACCAGGAGCCGGCTCTTGCAGGATTTCATATCCGGAAATGCTTCAAAGGAACGCAAGGTGCTCGCGGTCCAAGCAATCGAGGAGGCGTTTCGTCGCGTTCCGCCAGTCTTCTGGCTCCGTCATGGCTTCGGTTCAGAGCCCCTAGATCAAATGGCAGGCTATACAGCCGATGAACTGGTCGGCTACTACCGAAGGTTAATGGACATCCTGTTCGATCTTGCCAGGGAGGAAGGCGAAGTCTCTGCAGTTGCGCTTGGCGTATTGCCTAACGTCACCGCCGAGTTTGGTATTCAGGCCAGCCCTCGGGAAGCCGTGGAGCGATTTGGGACGCTAACAGATTGGGCCAGGTCCAATCATCCCAACCTGGACGTGGCGTCGCTGCTCGCCGCCTTGCGTGACCTGCGAGACCATCTCGCCGATCAACTGGGAAAGGATAACTTTCCTGAGGATCGGCGAGCCGAGGTTGAACGGCATGTTGCCCGGCTGAATCAGATGAAATCGGATCTCGAAGAGGCGAGCTTTTCCATCAAGCTCAAGCGCTGGGCTGGACAGTGGACCAATGATCCCGAAGCGGATGAAACGCAATCCGATGGACGCCTGAAGTTCGAGGTTGAGCTTGAGAAGCTAGCCCAGAACGTGGTCAAGAATCCCGGACTCTTGACCTCCGACCTTATGACATGGCTCGTTTCGCCGTCTGGTCAAAAAGCTCATGTGTTCTTCTATCACCTGGGCGCGATCGACACGGGTGGTATCTTCCGGCAGCAGATCGAGCAGCTCGGACAGTGCTCAGAAGGCACGAGCGCCTTCTCAGCCTATTGTGGCGGATGGGCGCAGAGAGATCGCCCCGCAGCTGAGGCCTGGCTTGACCAGCTTGCTCGTACGAATGCGGTGGCAGGGGAAGCCATCGTCTCAGCCACTCGGCAAATCGGACCATCACAGGCCGCTGTTGATCGCGTCGTAGGCCAGCTCAAGTTAAAACGGGTCGCTCCTCAATATGTGGCATCCGAACTCTGGTTCAGAAGATGGCTTGAGGGACTTTCGGAAGCACAGTTCGCCCGCCTTTTAACGGCCATTGCCGGGGACGAGTTCGAGCAGGGGACAGCGACGTTGCGCATGCTCGGGATGTGGAGGCATCTCGGACGTCCGGTGCAAGGTGACTTGGCTGAACTGGCCTGGCAATGCCTCGAGCACCATCCTGTCGTGACATCGTCAACCGATGCGTGGAACATTGACCGACTCGCAGCCAGGCTGGCTAAGGACAATCCAGAACGAGGCTTCAAACTCCTGGAACGGACCTGCGCCAATAATCAGGATGAGCGAAATCGCTGGAATCCGCTGGAGGGAGCAAGGACATCCGAGTTGTGGAAGGTTCTCCATGCAGAGGACAGAAGACGCCTTATCAGTGTTCTTCTTCGTGCCGCGCAGAAGAACCCCATTATGGAAATGCGAATTTCATGGAAGGTGCCTGAACTCATTGACCAAGACAGTGACAAGGACGTGTTAATCACCCTTGCCAAAAAGGACATCGAGTGTGCTCGAATGATCGCGGGATGGATGACCAGCGCTCGCCCGGGCTTTTGGCCCCTCTGTTTCGCACTGCATGAACTGTACCCCCAGGATGAAAGGCTGCACGTAAACCTTGCGGCGGCGATTCAACAGATGGGATCGGTTATCACCGGCCCCATGTCACGATTCTACGAAGATAGGCGCAAGGAGGTTGAAGAAAAGCTGAACGATCCGTCTGTTCCTTCCGATGTCAAACGCTGGCTTCGTGAAGTGGCTGAGCGCCTCGGCGAAGGAATTGGCAGAGGGATCATTTGGGAATATGACCTGGACGTCAACGACCTGCGCAGCTCCATCCGCAGCAGGGATTCCGGCCAAAGATTGTGGGCGATCGGCCGGATTCTGAAATATGCCGACTGGAAGGACATCAGGCACTTACTAACAGTCGAGGACATTGAAGAAGCGCTTCCTCATGTCGATCTCCCTGAGAAGAGGCGGAAGATGCTTGAGCAGGCCATCCCGGTCTGGCGTTATGGGGCGTAAAGTCCTGACTCCGCTTCAACAAAGAGTGTTGGCCACGCTCTTCGATCATGGGCTTGACACACGTGGCTACTATCTAACGGGAGGAACAGCCCTTGCCGAGTTCTATCTTCAACACCGATATTCCGACGATCTCGACTTCTTTACAAGAAAGAGCGGCCCTCTGGCGAGGGACTTCCGAGAATTGCAAGCAACTCTCTCCTCTAGTGGACTTGCCATTTCCATTCAAAGCTCATCGGGCGAATATCTGAGAATGCTCGTCCAGTCCCAGCATAGCCAGGACGGTGACCTTAAAGTTGAGTTCGCTCGAGACGTTCCAGCGAGAATGGCTCCCCCGTTACATCAGGGGCGAATCATCGTTGATTCTTATCAAGACATTGCGGTCAACAAGGTGTGCGCCATCCTCAGCAGGCAGCCTCCCGAGCCAAAGGATTTTGTGGATCTGTACTTCATTCTGAAGGAATCCCGCTACACCCTCGAGTACCTGCTGGGTCGCGCGAAGGAAAAAGCGGCGGACTTCGACACCGAGGAAGGAGTCCTTGCATTTGCTACAGCTCTTCGCGGAGTCGAAGATCTTACGTTCTTGCCACGGATGATCAAGCCGTTAACCCTGGAACAACTTCGGAGCATTCTTGCTCCGCTCGCTGTTGACATCATTAACCGGTTGCGTCCAACAGGACCGACGGCCTCCTAGAGAATCGCCATGGAAACCTACACGCCCGGCTACAGCGAGGTCGCGATCCGCTACATGCGGCGGCGGCATGCGGTCCGGGACGCCGCCTTCCTGGTGCCGCGGCTCAAGCCGGGCATGGCGCTGCTCGATTGCGGCTGCGGGCCAGGTACGATCACGGTGGGCCTGGCCGAGGCGGTCGCGCCGGGGCTCGTCGTCGGGGTGGATGTGGCGCCCAGCCAGGTCCAGTTGGCTGAGGAGACCGTCGCGGTGCGAGGCCTCATGAACGTCCGGTTCGAGGTGGCGAGTGTGTACCGGCTCCCCTTTTCGGACGGAACTTTCGACCTGGTCTTCGCCCACGCCCTCTTCGAACATTTGAGCGAGCCGCTCGCTGCGCTCGAGGAGCTGCGGCGCGTGCTCCGACCCGGCGGCTTGGTCGCGCTCGCGAGCCCCGATTGGGGTGGAAACCTGATGGCGCCGGAGGAGCCGGACGTCGCGCGGGCCATCGAGGTCTTCAAGGCGATTCAGCGGCGCAATGGCGGCAACCCCTGCGTCGGGCGGGAGTTTGGGCGCCTCTTGGAGAAGGCCGGGTTCGCGGACATCCGGCTGACGGCCCTCTACGACTGCTATGAGGATGTCCCGCTCGTGGCCGAGCTGCTGGCCCAGCGTATCGAGGAAGCCGTGGGACGGCAGGTGGTTGCGGGATCCGGGCTCGACCGGGGGGAGGTGGGAACTCTGTGCCGCGCGCTGCGCCATTGGGCCGCGCAGCCGACGGTCCTGTTCGCCCAGGCCTATGTCGAGGCGATCGGCGCAAAGGCAGAGTAGGGACCCATGGGCGGGATCAAGGTCAAGATCTGCGGGATCACGAACGCCGAAGACGCGCGGGCCGCGGTGGACGCGGGTGCGGACGCGCTCGGGTTCGTGCTGTACGCCAAGAGTCCGCGCGCCGTTGCGCCCGAGGTCGTGCGACGGATCGTCGCGGACCTGCCCCCGTTGGTGCTCCCGATCGGCGTGTTCGTCAACGAAGAGGCCAAGCGGGTCCGGGACCTGATGGACGACTGCGGCCTGGCGCTCGCGCAGCTCCACGGCGACGAGACTGCCGCCTATTGTGAGGCCCTGGGCCGCCCGGTCCTGAAGGCCATCCGGCTGCGGAGCCGCGCGGATTTCCTCGCCGTGGCCGAGCTGCGCGGGCGGGCCCAGGTGCGTGGGTTTGTGGTGGACGCCTATGCGGAGGAGGCCTACGGCGGCACGGGGACGACCGCCGACTGGGCCCTGGCGGCCGAGGCAGCCCGCGCTGCGCCGGTCCTCCTGGCGGGTGGTCTCACCCCGGACAACGTTCGCGAAGCCGTCGAGCAGGTGCGCCCCTACGGGGTGGACGTGAGCAGCGGGGTCGAGCGCAGCCCCGGCAAGAAAGATCCGGCCAAGATTCGTGCGTTTATCAGTGCTGTTCAGCTTGCCAGAATCACGCCGTAGGTCTATACTCCCCCTGGTTGTGCTTCGCGAATCTACGGATGCCCATGAGCCAGCTTCCCGATGATGCAGGCCGGTTCGGCCAGTACGGCGGCCGGTACGTGCCCGAGACCCTGATGCCGGCGCTGCTCGAGCTCGAGCGGGCCTACCTGGCCGCCCGGCGCGACCGCGGCTTCCAGGCCGAGTTCAACCGGTACCTGTCCCGCTACGTCGGGCGCCCGACCCCCCTCTACTTCGCGGAGCGCCTCACACGCCGGCTCGGCGGGGCGAAGATCTACCTCAAGCGCGAGGACCTCTGCCATACCGGGGCGCACAAGATCAACAACGCGATCGGCCAGGCGCTCCTGGCGCGGCGGATGAAGAAGCCGCGGGTGATCGCCGAGACCGGCGCGGGCCAGCATGGGGTGGCCGTCGCCACGGTGGCCGCGATGTTCGGGCTGGCCTGCGAGATCTACATGGGCACGGAGGACATGCAGCGCCAGGCGCTCAACGTCTTCCGCATGCGGTTGCTCGGCGCGACCGTGACGGGCGTGGAGGCGGGGAGCCGCACGCTCAAGGACGCGATCAGCGAGGCGATGCGTGACTGGACCACAAACGTCCGCACAACCCACTACGTGCTCGGCTCCGTCCTCGGCGCGCATCCCTATCCGATGATGATCCGCGACTTCCAGGCCGTGATCGGCCGGGAAGCCCGGCGGCAGATCCTGGCCGCCGAGGGGCGTCTCCCGGACTATCTGGTCGCCTGCGTCGGCGGCGGGAGCAACTCGATCGGGCTGTTCTACGCCTTCCTCAAGGACCGGCGGGTGCAGATGGTCGGGGTCGAGGCCAGCACCGAGCGCTTGGCCTCCAGCCGGTCCTTG
>CAZTUO010000022.1:9992-10206 GCA_964616355.1 uncultured Nitrospira sp. | reverse complement strand
GCGGGCTCGGGCTCGAGAGCGGCAAGCACGCGGCCCGGTTCGCGAGCGGGCGGCCGGGCGTGCTCCACGGGACGATGACGTATCTCCTGCAGGACGAGGACGGTCAGGTCAGCCTCACGCACTCGGTGTCGGCGGGGCTGGACTATGCGGCGGTCGGGCCCGAGCACAGCTTCTATCGGGAAGCAGGCCGCATCCGGTACACCCATGCGACCGA